>NZ_JAJNIU010000011.1:0-87659 GCF_022386355.1 Mammaliicoccus sp. L-M44
TTATTCTAGCATGTAGAGATGCATTTTTTAATACAACGGTGAAACCATACTGTACCATACGCATAGCGTATGGTTTTAATTACACAAATAAGGATCTAAGACATATTCTAATGCCTTAGATCCTAAACTATATTGATTAAATTAGATATCTGTATAATCTTTAATTTTAAAATCAGAGAATGTTGAATCATAATCTAATACGTATTTAGATTTAATACTTTTACCATTTTGATCTTTCTTTTCTACTTCAATTGTAATTGTGTCACCTTTTTTATCATACTTTGTCACTTTAGGTGTAGAGAACTCTGTACTACCGCCTTCTTCAACAACATTTTCTATATGATCTGCTGTATCTGAACTGCTCTTAATATAACTAGATACATACATATAGTCCTCTTCCTCATATGCTTCATTTAATGCGTCTATATAATCTTCCATAAATGTTTGTACATCATCTTTTAATTCTTCATTTTCTTTATAATCTTTGATTGCATCGTCATCAAATGAAAGATCTACCGTTATTTCATCTTCACCTTCATCGGCTTTTGTGGCATTAACAGTATTTGTTTTAAATACTTTACCATTTACTTTAGTTTGTGCATATATTGCTACTTTTTCATCTGGTAAGAACGGGCCATATGTTGTTTCATCATATGTTTGATAAGTACCTTGTTTCTTTCCATTAATATAAATATCTATATCTTCATCTCCATAACTATACTCTGAGTCGATATTTACTTTAACATTTTTCTGTTTGAAATTCTCTACTACTTCTGATGAATCTACCATGTTAACAATAACTTCACCTTTAAATTTCTTATCATCTATCGCTTTAGTAGCATCTAAATGGTAATTACCTATTGGCAATGTTGCAAATACTTTATCGTTATCTTTAGATAATTTGATGTTTTTCTTTTTACCATTGTAGTCATACGTAATTGTACTATCTGAATCTGATTGTATTGAAACACTTTCTTTTACAACTTCAAATTCATAGTTATCAAAGACGCCATATTTCTTACCATTTTTCTTAACTTGAATGACAGGCTGTTCTCCAGCACTTATAGTAGTACTTTCAGCATCACTTTGATTCATATCTTTCACTTGGCTTTCAACCTCATCAGCAAATCTATCAGAACTATCCGCTTCAACTACATAATCATAAAAAGCTTTACTTTCTGTTTGGCTTAAATCACGGTTATTAAATTTCAAATGATTTTTTAAAGATTTAGTATTTCCTTTTTTAATATCTGAAGCAATTTCTTCAGCATCATTAACAGGGGATAGTTGTGATTCGACAACTTTATAAACTGCAAATATTAGCAATAACAGTAATGCTACAATTGCAATAATAATCAGTAGTTTTTTATTCATTTTCTTATGTTCAACATTCTGATTCGCTTGATTTTCTTGAGCTACAGGCGTACCACATTGTGTACATACCTTTTGTCCTTCAGAAAGTTTATTCCCGCAATTTTTACAATATTTCATACTTTACCTCCTAGTAATCAGTTAATAACGAATTGACTATATCTAGAGAATCCGAAATTGATTTTTCTACTAATATACGTAATATAATCGATGCAACAACAAAGTAAATAAGAATGCCGTACACCACTTGAAAACGGAAGTTGAATTGGTTACTATATTTCGTCATTAAGTAGATAGGAGATACTACAAATAATAAAATACTTAACAAAATTAATATCGCTGCGAAACTTGGTACTTTAATGAGCGCAAATAATAATCCAACAAAGAAGAATCCCGTTGAAAATAAATTAAATGAAACAAAGTCTGATAATACTTTATGCACGCCAATATTTGTATTCAACAGTTTAACAATACCTAAAGTTATACCAAACAATAGTGCTAAACTGAAAATGATTGAAAATAACACACTGAAAACAATGCTTGATTTAGATGGTCCAAAAAAGCTTATATCTGCAGGTACTATAATTAACAAGAAAATTAATAGTAATAGAATACCCGCGCCTACTAAAGAAGCTATAAACTTATAACTATATGTGTGTGCACTTGAGACTTCTTGATCTAAATTCGTGAAAATATTTTTAAAGAAACCTTTACTCTCATTTAAGGTTTCATTCTTATATGTATTTAATGAACTTTTAAACTTCTCAACTTTTTCATGATTAGTTGATTCTACTGCAGTTGTGTTCCCATTAGATTGAATTAACTTTTCACCACATTCGCCACAGAATCTGTCATCTTGCATAACAGGTGAACCACATTTAGGACAATTCATATTAAACACTCCTTATATATATTTATATATAATTTTAGCATAAATAAATTAAAATTAAGATGGTAAATTCAAATAAATCTTAAAATTCATAATATTAATTTTAAGTAATACAGCTTCAGTTATATATAAACTCTAGAAACTAATAAATATTTAATATGAATTGGTAATTTTCAATTAATATATTCTCTTAAATATTTCCCATACAGTCCGACTTCTCCATTTGCCAATACATGACTATAATGTTTTAAGACAACCCTCTTTGTTTCCCAGCCTTCTTGAGCATAAAATGCTTCACCTTCTTTACTTGTAACGAAAGCATCAAATGGGTCATCTTCAGTCTGTCCACCTACGTGATCATTTTCTCCAACAATCCATGTTAGTGGGAATGATCCTTTTACATGTTGTGACTTTTCAATATGAGTGGCAATCCCTTCTTTCTTTGGAGAGCCTCCTCCACCAAACAATATAGCACCTCCAGATTGAATATTTAGTTCTGGTAATTTATCTAACATCCAATATGCTGTTGTTTCTGCACCACCTGAAAAGCTACCTATCCATAATTTTTCATGATTTGGTAAAGAAGAAATCAATTCAACTAAATATTGCACATTGGCTTCTCCATTTTTCCACCATTGCTCTTCATCATTAACAGACTTCGGTACAACTAAAGTTAAACCTTTTTCTTTAGCAACTTGACAGATGCCATCTTTCCCAGCTAAATAGACTTCTGAATCAGGATGATGAAACTCATAAGCACCATCACCATGTAACCACACTAATATCCCCTTTGCGTCCTTAACAGGATAAATTAAATATTCACCTTTCGTTCCATTTTTAGAAGTGAAATTCCGAACATCACGATCACTATCTCTTCCATTTGATGTAAACAACATCACACAGACCACAACTACGATAAATATACATAACAATACTAGTAACTTTTTAATCGCCACTCCCTCCTAATAAACGGTTTAAATTATAACTTAGGAATGTATTTATATATACTTAAGTTCTCTATTATTATACAAAATTTTACAGAAATAAAAATAACTTCTACAAAAAATCACGAGTGACTAAAGGTACATCTACCTAAAATCACTCGTGATTTTTATTTTATAAGCTCATTAACATAACTTTTGTATTAATCTACAATTTCGTATTTTTTAATTTGCTTTTCGATTTTTGAAACTTTCGCTTCTTCGTTTTCTTTCTTTTCTTTACTCATATTTTTATGCTCTTCAACATGAGAAGGTCTAGAAATCCAAGCTTGAAAATCTTTCTTATCATTCCATTTAGAAACAATCGCGTACTCTAACTTGCTTCCCGTTTCAGACTTCCAAACTTGTGCATCAATAAAGCCTTCAAAGCCTTCAAAATCTTGTTTAGCATGACTAGCTTTATTATCTAATATAGCCTTAGATGCCTCATCTTTAGTAGAAAAAATTGCTTGTGCAACGAACATTCATAACGCCTCCTTGTCTATATATTCCAATATATCAAAAATAAAAATTACAAACATATGAAACGCTTTATAAAAATATAAACACCCCCCTTAACCATTAAGGTTAAAGGGGGTGTTTAATATATCTTACTCCCATTCGATTGTGCTTGGGGGCTTAGATGTAATGTCATAGACAACTCTGTTTACGTGGTCTACTTCGTTTACGATACGACTTGATACTTTTTGTAAGACTTCCCAGTCAATTCTTGCGAAGTCACTTGTCATACCGTCTATTGATGTTACTGCACGTACTCCGACTGTGTAGTCATATGTACGGTAGTCTCCCATAACACCTACTGAACGGATATCTGGTAATACTGTGAAGTATTGCCAAATGTCTCTTTCTAGACCTTCTTCACGCACGACTTCTCTTAGAATTGCGTCTGATTCTCTTACGATTTCTAATTTTTCTTCAGTAATTTCACCTAATACACGAATACCTAAACCTGGGCCTGGGAATGGTTGGCGCCATACTAAATGTTCTGGTATGCCTAATTCGATTCCTAGTGCACGTACTTCGTCTTTAAATAGTGTATTAATTGGTTCGATTAATTGGAACTGCATGTCTTCTGGTAATCCACCTACGTTATGGTGTGATTTAATTGTTTGTGCAGTCTTTGTACCTGATTCAATGATATCTGTATAAAGCGTACCTTGTGCAAGGAAATCTACGCCTTCTAATTTTGATGCTTCATCATCAAATACGTATACAAATTCATTACCGATAATTTTACGTTTTTTCTCAGGATCTGAAACGCCAGCTAATTTACTCATGAAACGGTCTTTGGCATCTACTCTAATGATGTTCATATTGAATCCTTCACCAAAGTTCTCCATTACCATGTCGCCTTCACCTTTTCTAAGCAAACCATGGTCTACGAAGATACAAGTTAATTGATCGCCAATTGCTTTATGAAGTAATACTGCTACAACTGATGAATCAACGCCACCACTCATCGCACATAATACTTTACGATTGCCAACTTGTTCTCTAATTTTTTCTACTTCGATTTCAACAAAGTTCTCCATTGTCCAGTTCCCTGTACATTCACAAACACGACGAATGAAGTTTCTTAATAAGTCATTTCCGTATTCAGTATGTCTTACTTCTGGATGGAATTGTACACCGTATAATTTTCTTGATTTATCTTCAATTGCTGCATTTTGACAACTTGGGCTGTCTGCAATGATTTCAAAGTTCTCAGGAATATCGATTACTTTGTCACTGTGACTCATCCAAACTGTTTGACTATTAGGTAAGCTGAAGAATAACTCATCATCTGATTTAACGTTTAATGTTGCTTTACCGTATTCACGTTCGTTAGCTCTTTCTACAGAACCACCTAATAATTTAGTCATTAATTGCATACCGTAACAAATACCTAAAACAGGAATACCTAGTTCGAAGATTTCAGGATCAACTGTGAATGATCCTTCTTCGTATACTGAATTAGGTCCACCTGAAAGTATAATACCTTTAGGATTCATTTTTTTAATTTCTTCGATTGAGATTTCATGGTCGTGTAACTCACTGTATACGCCCATTTCTCTTATACGACGTGTAATCAATTGATTATATTGACTACCAAAATCCAATACAAGAATTAACTCTTGTTCAAAAGCCATTTCCATAATTGTAGTTCTCCTTTAATTAAAATGAGTAGTTTGGTGCTTCTTTAGTAATTTGAACATCATGTGGATGTGATTCTTTAAGGCCTGCGCCAGTCATTCTAATAAACTGAGCTTCTTCTCTTAATTGTTCTAGGTTAGCTGATCCTGTGTAACCCATACCGCTCTTAATACCGCCAATTAATTGATAAATTGTATCTTGTAATGGGCCTTTAAAGTCAATTCTACCTTCTATGCCTTCTGGTACAAATTTCTTAGCTGCAGTATCTTCTTGGAAGTAACGGTCTTTAGAACCTTGTTCCATCGCACCAAGTGATCCCATACCACGATAAACTTTATATTGACGACCTTGGAAGATTTCTGTTTGTCCAGGGCTTTCTTCTGTACCAGCAAGTAAGCTACCTAACATAACTGCATTTCCGCCTGCTGCTAAAGCTTTCGCGATATCACCAGAGAATTTAATACCACCGTCAGCAATAATTGCTTTACCATAGTTACGTGCTTCTGTTGCACAATCATAAATAGCTGTAATTTGAGGTACACCTACACCTGCAACGACACGAGTTGTACAGATTGAACCTGGTCCAATACCAACTTTAACGACATCTGCTCCCGCTTCAAACAATGCTTTAGTACCTTCACCTGTAGCAACGTTACCTGCGATAATTGTAACGTCTGGGTATGATTCACTAATATGTTTAACGACATCTAAGACACCTTTAGAGTGACCATGTGCAGTATCAATAACAAGTGCATCTGCTCCCGCTTCAACTAATTTTTGAGCACGAATTGGTGTATCTTTAGCAATACCTAATGCTGCTGCAACAAGTAGACGTCCTTCACTGTCTTTTGCTGCATATGGGAATTCGATTACTTTTTCAATATCTTTAATTGTAATTAATCCTTTAAGTTTACCCTCTTCAGAAATTAATGGAAGTTTTTCGATTTTATATTTTTGTAAAATTTCTTCTGCTTGTTCTAACGTTGTGCCAACTGGTGCTGTTACTAAATCTTCTTTAGTCATCACATCAGAAATTTTAATTGAGAAGTTTTCGATAAATCTTAAGTCACGGTTAGTAATAATACCGATAAGTTCCATATCTTCTTCGTTATTAACGATTGGAACACCAGAAATACGGTATTTACTCATCAATGCTTCTGCTGCGTACACTTGCTCTTCAGGTGTTAAGAAGAATGGGTTCGTAATAACGCCATTTTCTGAACGTTTAACTTTTTGTACTTCATCTGCTTGATGTTCTATAGACATGTTCTTATGAATAACACCTAAGCCACCTTGTCTTGCCATAGCAATCGCCATTTTAGCTTCAGTAACTGTATCCATACCAGCTGAAATGATTGGAATATTTAACTTAATATTTTTTGAAAGAGATACGCTTAAGTCTACATCACTTGGTAATACCTCTGATTTTGCTGGTACTAATAATACATCATCGAACGTTAAGCCTTCTTTTTGAAATTTGTTTTCCCACATGAATATAACCTCCACTAATTTATTTTCATATTTATTATTTCACATTTTCACTGTTTTGTTGATTGTTTAATCCATTAAAACATAAATTTAATATAATAGCTGAGAAAGTACCTAATACGATACCGTTTTGTGTTAACCAAGCATATTCTTCTCCAAATGTTTCAAGCGCTTGAGGTACTGCTGTAATACCTGCACCAATCCCGACCGATACGGCAATCACGAGTAAATTGTTTTGTTTGTTAAAGTCTATGCCACCAAGCATTTTCACACCGTATGCCATAACCATTCCAAACATCGCAATCATCGCACCACCTAATACTGGAAATGGAATCATGCTTGCCAATGCACCGAGTTTAGGTATTGAGCCACAAACGATTAATAATGCAACCATCATATACATGATTTGATTCTTTTTAGCGCCAGATAATGAAACTAGCCCGACGTTTTGAGAATAAGCTGTGTAAGGAAATGCATTAAAGATTGAACCAATTATAATCGCAATTCCTTCAGCTCTATAACCTTTTGATAAGTCTTTTCTTGATATAGGTTGTTTCGTAATTTCACTTAAAGCATGGTACACGCCTGTTGATTCAATCAAACTAACGATTGCAATAATGACAAAGACGATCGTTGTACCAAATTCAAATTCAAACCCGCTAAATCTAAATGGTCTAGGTAGTTCCAACCAATTCGACGTTCTTAAATTCGATGTATCCACTAATCCATAGAAGGAAGCGACGGTTGTACCTATTAATAAACCGAGTAATATCGCTATAGATTTAATGAACCCTTTAGATAATCTTTGTATTAATAAGATGATCACTAATGTAAATAAACCTAAGAATATATTTTTACTGTCTCCGTAGTTCTTTTCACCTTGACCACCTGCTAAATAATTCATGGCAACTGGCATTAACGTAATACCGATTATTGTAACAACACTTCCTGTAACAACAGGTGGAAATAATTTTACTAAATATGAGAAAAATGGAGAAATTAAGACTACAATAATCCCTGAAAGAAATATAGAGCCGTACAGCACACCGATACCGTGTGTGTTACCAACTAGAATCATTGGTGCTACAGCTGTAAATGTACATCCTAAGACTACCGGCAGTCCAATTCCTATTCCTTTATATACTTGTAAAAATGTTGCTACACCACACATAAAGATATCAATAGCGACTAAGTAAGCCACTTCTTCAGGTGTGAATTTTAAAGCAGATCCGACGATAATAGGTACCATTATGGCACCCGCATACATAGCAAGTAAATGTTGAACACTTAAGATGAAATTTTTCATGTTATTCTCCTACCAGTTTGACTGTATTTCCTAATAATGAAGCAACTTGGCATAGAGATAAGACTTCTAATCCTTCAGATTCCAACTTCTCTCTGCCCGGTTGGAAACTTTTTTCTATAACAATTCCAATTCCAGCTGTTGTTGCGTTTGCTGCTTGAACTAAACGATGTAAACCTAATGATGCTTCGCCATTCGCTAAAAAGTCATCAATAATTAATACATGATCATCTTCATTTAAAAATTGTTTCGCGATAACCACTGTACTCGTTGTATTTTTAGTAAATGAGTGAATATCTGTTTGATAAAATTCAGATGTCATTGTAGATGGTTTTGCTTTTTTCGCAAATAAACATGGCACATCTAAATGTAAAGATGCCATAATCGCAGGTGCGATACCTGACGCTTCAATCGTAAGTATTTTCGTGATTTTCTTGTCTTTAAAATGTTCCGTAATAACTTGACCAACTTCATACATTAACTTTGCATCAATTTGGTGATTTAA
The DNA here is from genome assembly GCF_022386355.1 of Mammaliicoccus sp. L-M44. Lineage (NCBI taxonomy): Bacteria > Bacillati > Bacillota > Bacilli > Caryophanales > Staphylococcaceae > Mammaliicoccus > Mammaliicoccus sp. L-M44. The sequence goes on from NZ_JAJNIU010000011.1 coordinate 8,691, forward strand.
AAATGAATCAACCTTAAGAATCTTTTCATCGATGACTACACCATCTTCTTTAACCCTATCTTGTAGTGTCCTCACACTACTCGCCTCCTCATTTAGATTAAAAAAAACACACCTTAATCCTAGAAAATAGGTAAGATGAGTAAAAAATAATATAAAACCACACCATTTTGGATAGCCTGATTCCAGTGTTATTCATTTACTCATAGTCGTGTCGTTTAAGGCAACACGGTAGAAACTTCCAAAGCCATATTCTTCAGATTATATGAGTTTTTAGTAATAAATTATTCATTGATAATAACAAAATTTCAGTATTTTTACAATAGGCAAAACCTTATGTTAGCGCTATTTTAAGCGGTTTTAAATAAACTGAAAAATCTAAATAATTAGAAAGTTAATAGAATTTTGTTTGATTCTCCTCCACAAGGGTATTTGTGAATTATATTGTATTTACGTAGACAATATTTATTAAGTATGTAAACACCTAGAGAATAATCACTGTTGATAAGATTTTTACACATTACAAATTTATGGAGGTTTTAGTATGGGTAAAATAGAAAAATTTAGTAGCGAAAGTGATTTACTGCAACGTATTGATCAATTAAAAGAAGAAGGTGTCGGAGAAAGTGACTTACAAGTTATTTCCGAAGATAGGTTAGATGATAACTCTTTAGACTACACGGATGTTAAAGTGAAGAACTCTAGAGGTTCATTTAGCGACAAGATTACTGCACTATTCTCAGGTGAAAGTGCTGAAGAACGCGTATTATCTAGTTTAAATGTTCCAGAAGAAGAATTAGATCGATACAAACAAGAACTTAATAACGGAAAAATATTATTATATGTTGATAATGACAATATAAGTGATACTGAAAACTATGATTCAGATCACCCTAAAGATTCTCAAACAGGAAATGAGCATTACGATAACACGAAACCATTTTCTAGTGATGAGAGCGAAGAAAGTGGCGTATCTAAAGGTACAGCTGCTGGTGCCGGATTAGGTGCAGGTGCTGCGGGCGCTGGTGCTGGTGCCGCTGCTGCGCATTCATCTTCAGATCAAGAGGAAGCTACAGATGAAACATCTGATTTTGATAAAGCTGAAAGAGAAGACGAATTTAATCAGCAAGATGAAGTATCTGAAAATGATCTAACTAAAGATACTGACACAGAAAAAACAGAAGCATCATCATTCGATAATGAAGCTGAAACAGAAAGAGATGTAAATACAAATCGATATGGTAATAATATTAATGAAGAAGATGTAGCGCATGATGATGTGGATGATTCAAACATCGACCATGATGGCACATCAACTTCAGCTAATTTAGCTGGTGCTTCAGGTCTTGGTGCTGCTGGTTATGCGAACGAACAAAGAGAACAACAAGAAACTGAAGATGATGTACAAGATGAAAGAAGAGTCTACTCTAGCGATAATGAAAGAGATTTAGAAGACTTGAATAATAGAGAAACAACAAATATGTCTGCTCAATATGGTGAAACAGATAATGTTAAAGACCAGCGAGATTTAACTAGAGAAGATGAATCATCATTCTCAAGAGTGCATGATGATGACGTAGAAACAGAGCGTTCAAGCTTAAACTACAATAAACCAAATGAAAGTGTTGAACCACCAACATCAAACGAAACAACAACACGTGAATCTAACTTCTCTTCTAGCCAAGAAGAGCAAGATACTAATGTTTATGCATCTGAGCAGTCTTACAACAACGACACACAAGACAATAATGTAGGCGAAACATCTCACAACAATGAAACGCAAGATAACAATGTAGATGAAGAATCTGTTCAACTTCATGAAGAACGTCTAAATGTAGACAAAGAGAATGTTGAAACAGGAGAAGCTTCTGTTGATAAACATGTTGTTGAAGAAGAACAAGAGTTTGATGTACCTGTTGAACGTGAAGAAGTAACCATCGAACGTAGACCGGTTAATGAGAAAGTAGACGAAGACTTTAACGCAAATGATGATGATTCCGTACACATTCCATTACATGACGAACGTGTAAAAGTAGACAAAGAAAATGTCGTATCTGAAGAAATCGTCATTAAGAAAAATAAAGTTCAAGATACTGAACATGTTTCTGAAAAAGTTAGACATGAAGAAGCAGATATCAATAACCCTACAGATGATAATCCTAAATAAGACAATATAATAACTTAAGAGGCTGGGACATAGTGTCATGTCCTGGTCTCTCTTTTTATTTCCTCAATACGATAGTACTACCATTAAAATCTTATGTTATAATATTATAAAATATTGATTATGAGGGGTTCATAACTATGAATTTTGAAGTTGTCACATCTATCGATGATCCATTATTCAAAAAAGCATTAGAAATGTATGAAGATATTTTCAAGGCAGAGGTGCGAGAAGACCGTCATGTCTTCATCCATTCGCTTACATCTGAGTACATAAAGAAACATTATATATTTTTAGTTGGTTTAATTGATGACACGGTCGTAAGTTTGTCTACAGGTCATTATGAACCTACAACAAATTCAGCTTTTATTATTTATTTAATGACGCATCCTGAATACCGCAATCAGCGTGTTGGCGGACAAACGTTGGAAAGAATTGAAGCTGAACTTCATAAACATGCTCAAGATGTTCATGGAAGAGATGCTAACATGATTATGTTGGAATCGTTTGGAGAAGAATCATACGAAAACAACAGTGGTAAAGAAGAAGCGATTCTGCGTAAGAACTTCTTTAATAGACATGGTTATGAAGTTCAACAAGACATCCCTTATATACAACCAAATCCACAAAAATCATTAGCACCTACACCTATAGATTTATATATTAAGCAATACTTGCCGCTTCAAAAAGACGTTATCTCACCGAGTATTCGTTCTTGTTACATCAACAAGTACATACACGGAAATGAAAACGATCGAGAATTTGTATACGAATTATTAGAATCTATGGATTTATAAGTTAGAAAAGCTGACATCGATTGCGATGTCAGCTTTTTATTACTTTATGATACCTTTCCATTAATGCACGGACACTTTCATCTTTAGCGCCTGCTGGATTTGTACCACACCATAAATTCATATAATCTGGATTCTTTAACTTTTTAGACTGCCCTCTTAAAGGTTGTGTTAATATATTTTGAATCGGATACGGACAAATATCATCTTTAAATTGTTCCATATACTGTATAAACGGATTTATAATACCATTTGCATAACGCCCACTAAACGTATTCGTTAATATAATATCATCAGGATGTGCTTTTAATATATGCGCTTTATGTACATCTGGCGCACCACTTTCATGTGTTGTTAAGAATGCTGTCCCAAGTTGAACTGCATGAGCACCTTTTTGAATATAACTTTTCGCTAATTCTGGTGTCGTGATACCGCCCGCTACTATTAATGGAACGTTAATCAAAGGATACGTTTGATTAAACAATTGCTCAGTTGTAAGACGATTTTCTGGCAATGATTGTTCAAATGAACCTCTATGACCACCCGCTTCACTACCTTGAATCACTATCGCATCAATACCAATGGATTCCAAAGCTTGAGCTTCATTTAAATCTGTTGCAGTTCCTATTACGTTAATATGATGGCCATGTAATGTGCGAACGAGACTTTCTGAAGGCTTACCAAATGTAAAGCTTACATATTCAACATGTTTCTCTATAATCACGTTTAACATGTCATCAAAGTTCACTTCAATTGAAACATCTTGTATTTGTTTACTGTTTAATTTTTCAGTTATGGGATGTAATATTTTATTCATAAAATCAACTTTTTCTTGATCCATAGCCGGATACTCTGGCACAAATAAATTGACGCCAAACGGTTCAGACGTCATTTGTCTAATTTGGTCTATATCTTTAGCTAAAGCATCAGGCGTCATATATCCAGCACCAATTTGTCCAAAGCCGCCTTCATTACAAACTGAAGCCACTAAATCAAGTGTTGTAATACCTCCAGCCATACCCGCTAGAAAAATCGGTTTATCCAGTTCTGAGATTAATATTTTCGATTCCAATGACAATCCCTCCTAAAAAAATTTAATTCGTAAGCTAATCATTTTATTTTTTTAGTTAATTGGTGCATTATAATGACATCATACTAAAAGGAGAAATAAAATGACACACTCTAAGCTTTCATTAACTGAAATTATTAATAAAAGAAAATCAGTTAAAGAGTTCGATCCAAACTTCAAAATTCCAAGAGAAGAAATGAAAGAAATGATAGCACTTGCTACTAAAGCACCTTCATCAATCAACTTACAACCATGGCGCTTTGTTATCATCGATTCTGAAGAAACAAAACAAAAATTAGACCATCTTGTACAGTTCAACCAAAGACAATTACATTCATCAAGTGCCATTATCCTTGTACTTGCAGATTTAAAACACGCTGAATATGTAAGCGATATTTACGAGAAGAATGTTGAACTTGGTTATATGGATGAAAATTCAAAAGATTACTTTATTGAAACAATTTCAAATTTAATTAGCAGTGCTGACGAAAGTTACTTTAATGCACAAGGTTTAATGGATGCAAACTTAGCTTCTATGCAGTTAATGCTTATTGCGACTGATCACGGTTATGATACAAACCCTATCGGTGGATTCGATAAAACAGCTGTATTAGAAGCATTAAACATCGATACTTCTAGATATGTACCAGCTCATTTAATCGCTATTGGTAAAGGTGTTAAACCACCTCATGATTCTAGTAGATTACCAGTAGATAGAATCATTGCTTGGAATGATGAAAGTAACGGTTCAATCGGCGAATAAGTACTTTATTCGTTCTATTTATAATAGTACCCTATCGGCAACTATCTTATGTTGCCGATATTTTTTAATATTGCATTATCCCAAAATATAGTGTAAAATTCATTGCTGTGAGTTTTATTTTTTTACTTAAAAGCTTTACCGCTTTAAAGTGAATATCAAATTAAAAGAAGGAATATATATGAAAAATTTATCTCAATGGTCGTCCAGTATCGGCTTCGTTCTAGCAAGTGCCGGGTCAGCTATAGGAATTGGTGCTGTATGGAAATTCCCATACATGGCTGGAACATACGGTGGTGGCGCATTTTTACTAATATTTATTATTTTCACATTGCTTGTCGGCTTACCACTACTTTTAAGTGATTTTGTATTGGGACGTTATGGTAGAACATATTCTACTAACATCTTCAAAAAAGTATCCGGTAAATCATCTTGGAATTTAGTAGGATGGCTTGGAAATCTAACAGTCTTTGTACTATTTTCTTTCTATAGTGTTATCGGTGGTTGGATCATTTTATATATTATACGTACTCTTTTAGACAGCTTTGGATTAACGCAATCACATAATTACGGCAATATCTTTAATGATTATATATCTAACCCATTCTATTCATTAGCGAGTCAGTTTGCCTTTATACTGTTCACTGTAGTCATTGTCAGTAAAGGTGTAGAAAAAGGTATCGAGAAAGCTTCAAAAGTCATGATGCCACTTTTATTTATATCATTTGTAATTGTCATTATTAGGTCAATCACTTTAGACGGTGCTTTAGACGGAATTCAATATTTCCTACAACCAAAAGTTTCAGATTTAAGTGCTGAAGGTATACTATATGCCCTAGGTCAATCGTTCTTCGCATTATCACTTGGAACATGCGGTATGATGACATACGCTTCATATTTAGACCGTAAAACAAATATCGTCAAAAGTGCGAATGCTATTGTGTGGATGAACATAGCTGTATCAATAGCAGCCGGGTTAGCCATCTTCCCAGCTATTTTCGCATTTGGATTAGAACCTAACCAAGGACCAGGATTATTATTTATCGTCCTTCCACAAGTATTTGATCAAATGTTTGTCGGTCAATTGTTCTATTTACTATTTTTAATATTATTTTTATTCGCAGCCATTACATCTTCAATTTCGTTATTAGAATTGAACATCTCAAATATTACTAAAAATAATAATGATAATAGAAAGAAATGGTCATATATCATTGGTATATTAGTCTTTATATTCGGGATACCATCAGCACTTTCAAACGGATTACTCCAGGACTTTACATTCGGTGTCGGAACATTCTTCGATAATATGGATTACTTAGTCGCGAATATCTTAATGCCAATAGGTGCATTAGGCGTAACCATCTTCGTTGGTCATATATTCAATAAAGAAATCATTATGAAAGAATTAAATATGAGCGATACTAAAAAAGGAAGACTCTTTGTGAATACATGGTATTTCTTAGTTAAATTTGTACTTCCAATTATCATCATCGCCGTATTTATTGGACAATTAATTTAAATAGAGAAAAGAAGAAGCCGTTCAATTTTTTGGGAATTGAACGGCTTTTTTATGTAGTTCGGATGGATTTGGATGATCTCTTGGCTTAATTTAGTCGTTAAGCCATGACTTACACGATCTCTTGGCTTTATTTAGTCGTTAAGCCATGACTTAGGCGATCTCTTGGCTTTATTTAGACGTTAAGCCATGACTTAGGCAATCTCTTGGCTTTATTTAGACGTTAAGCCATGACTTGGGCAATCTCTTGGCTTAATTCAGTCGTTAAGCCACGACTTGAGTGATCTCTTGGCTTTACTCTGACATTAAGCCACGACTTCAATGATTTCTTATCTCAGCAGCCTGTTTAAACCTCCTTTATATCAATCCTATCCACTTCCAATATGTCATGCTGAACAAGATAATTAATAAGTATCCAATAACTGTGAGTGGTACACCTGTTTTAATAAAGTCTTTAACGGTAAATGTTTCTGTACCGTAAGCCAGCATATTTTGTGGTGAACTAACTGGCAATAAGAAACCAAAACTAATCACGAATTGTTGTATAAGTACAAATCCGATTGATTGATCTCCTAGATTTAATGTTTGTGTTAAGGCTATAAACACAGGGATTAAGGCTGAAGATAAACTCGTTGCACTCGCAAATCCTAAATGTATTAAAATATTAAATATTGAAATGAGTGCAATGGTTGCGATTAGTGGCATATGATTAAGTCCCATCAATCCAAATGTTTTATCACTTAACCATTGTGCCGCTGTTGTTTCCAACAATACTGTTCCTAATGAGATACCAATTCCAAATACGATAACTGTACCCCACGGAATTTTCTTCTCAACATCTTCCCAAGTAAAGACACCGATTTTAGGTGTTAACATAATTGCTAATGCGATGATTGTTATAGAAGATGAATCAATAGGATGGATCACTTTTTCGGTAGACCAGAAAAATAATAATAAGACAGAAATCGTAATGAGTCGCCACTCTCTTGCTGAAACTGGTCCTAATTCTTTTAATTGTGCTTTAACTAATTCATTTCCACCTTCTATTTCTTTCTCCTCAGGTTTAATGACAGTAATCATCACAAAGTATAAGACGACTGACATGATAATCGCCCATGGTGCTGCATATAAGAACCACTCACCCCAAGACACATCTTGTCCCATTGATTTATTAATAAATCCTATCGCAACGATATTTTGAGCGGCGGCAGTCTTAATACCTATATTCCATATTGAGACGGCATGCACGGCAGTAATAATCAATAATGCTGCTAATTTACTGTTCTTAGATGTATTAAATGCAGCAATCATACCTAATAAGATGGGTACAACAGCACCTGCTCTTGCTGTAGCTGAAGGTACGAAGAATGCTAAAATAATAGAAACTACAATTGCACCAATAACAATTCTATTTGTTTTGTTTCCTACAATAGAAAGTACTTGTAATGCTAAACGTTTATGTAAATTGGTCACTTGCATCGCTGTAGCTAAGAATAGTGCTGCTGCAACGAGTGCCACTGCAGACCCTGAAAATCCGCTTAAAGCCATTTGTAATGCATTGCCTGTACCTAGTAATGCATCCCCTTCTAAAGCTTTTCCATTTGCTGACGGATTGCCTAACGCATCTCCTAAATTTTGAACTGGACTAAATCCAATGAGTACAACGATCAGTCCAACAATCATGACCGCTGATACAGGATAAGTTACAGCTTCTGTTACCCACATAATAACTGCAAAAGCTAAAATCGCTAACGCACATTTTGCCATAACAGGTAAATCATTTGAAGTTGGTAATAACAATATTCCAATTAATACAACAAAACTAACAATAATCCAAATTGGTTTAAAAGCTTTTTTCTCAGTATTATTAGACATATCTAACAGCTCCAATATTAATTTTTATTGTTCTAATTTCCTAAATAATAACATATTTCTTTTTTGCATATAATACTTTTCACAATTAATACAATAAATACTTGAACTTTCTGTTATTTACATGTAATGTATAAAGGGAAGTGTGACGGTTGTCTGCCGACAGACAACCCTACCTATTAAATTACTGTCAAATAAAGGATGATTTATAATATGTTAACTAAAGAATTCGCAACTAAAGTAGGTCTTAGTGAAAAGCAAGTTAGAAAAATTGTACAGCACTTAGAAGACAGAGGATATCAACTTTCTAAGACAGAATATCGTGGAAGAGAAGCGACAGACTTCCAAGAAGAAGATATTGAACTTTTCCAAGAAATAGCGGAAAAAGTTAAAGAAACAAATAGTTATGACCAAGCATTCGAAACACTTGAACAAGAGAAAGACTTTTTACAAGTTCTTGTTAAAGACGAACCTGCTAATCAAACACCTGAACTACAACATTTAATTGAAGAATTAAGATTAGAAGTTCAACATATGCGTAGAGAAAGACAAATGCTTGGTGAAATGTTGCAACAAGTACATATTCAACAACAGAAACTAGAACAAACTTTAGCATTACAAGCACCTCAACAATCAGAGGCTACTGCTCAAGAGAATGATACTAAAGTTGAAGCGAAACAAGCTGAACAACCACAAAGTTCTAAAGTAGTTTCAGAAGATAAGACTTCTAGTGAATCAGTTGAAACGAACAAACAAGAAGATAAAGTAGAAACAAAAGTTGCTGTAGCTGAAGAGCCAGCTAAATCAGAAACTCAAGCTGAAGTGAAATCAGAAGATAAAGAAACTGTTGTTAAACCAGAAACGACTACTGATAAAGCAGTAGAAGCGAAAGAAGAAGATGCAACTACATCTAAAGAAGAAACGACTGACAAAGCAGCATCTACTGAAGAAAAAGCACCTGAAACGACAGTAGACGAAACTTCAACGCCTTCAGAAAACAAAGAAGAAGTAAAAGAAGAAATCAAATCAGAAACTGAAGAAGAACCTAAGAAAAAAGGATTCTTCCAAAGATTATTCAATATTTAATCCCTTTAAAAAGAGGTTGGGCATGATGCCTAGCCTCTTTTTTGTTAAGTTTTTGTAAATTTCTACTATATAATTGTTAATTGCTAGAGTACTTTGTTATATTGAATTTTATATTAAGTATTTGTAATGAATATTAACCATTAGGAGTGTTTCACATCATGGAAACATTAAATTACGAAGATTTGAACAATGACCTTTTATGGGCGCATAATAATCAAGTTGTGAAAATCATGAAAGATGATTTAGACATCTATATCAAATTGAATCTTAAAGAAGATAATCATAAATTAGTTATATTTTCAAATGGCGCGATTGATCCGTCTAAAAGTAAACCACCTGTCTTTATGAGAAGTAAATGGCATGAAGATTTTAATGCGAATTGTCTTTATATAGATGACAGAACTGTCCATTATAAACAATTACGTATCGGTTGGGGGGTTGGAAGAGAAGAACGTCATTTCTTAAAAGATTATTCTGAGATTGCGCAACAAGTCACGCAAGCACTCCAAATAGAATCACAAAATGTCGTCTATTGTGGCTCATCAGCAGGTGGCTTTATGTCTATGTATTTAGCAACATTACATAAAGGCACAACTGCTGTAGTGAACAATCCACAATGTTACGTAGATCGCTACGATAAAGTGAACGTTGAAAAACTATACAACAAAATATTTCCCAACCGCTCACGCGATTATATCAAAAAACAATACGCACTGAGACTGTCGATCACAAGCTTATTCCGCAAACAAAAATATGTGCCTAAAATTTACTACATCCAGAACAGATTATGTGAGACTGATATGACTAGACACTTCGATCCATTTTGTAGTTTCTTAGATAAATACGAAATAAACAGTTCAAACATAAAGTTCATATTATACAACAATAAAAAGCTCGGACATAATCCTATATCAAGAGAAGCAACCGTAAACTTTGTAAACCAAGTCCTTGAAGACAAACTTGTCATAGCAGAATTTTAAGAATAACACCACCTTCATATCAGATTTAGAGGTGGTGTTATTCTTTAGATACTATTTCAATTTTCATTCTATCTGGATCTTCAAAATAAACAGCATAATGATGATTACCACCAGCATACGGATATAAATCATCATACAGTTTATTAATATTTTTTTGTTCCAGAATAATATTGATATCATCCACTGTTACTCTGTCTTCAACGGTAAATGCCAAATGATTTAATCCAATCCTTTTACGATGATATCCATATTGTTTAAATGACTCATCCACTTGCACAAATACTATGTAAGTTCCATTTAATTTAAAGCTAAAACCTTCTCTCCATTCTTGATACAAACTATATCCTAGCAGTCCTAATAACCAACTATAAAAGTTTTTAGATTTATTTATATCACTAACATAGATCTCTAAATGATGTATAGAACCATTCATCTTCCAATCACCTCTAATTCAAAATTATATTAAGACAATTTTTAATAATTTCCATATCTTCTATACATTTTAACACTATAAAGAAAATCATGATGTACATGAATAAAATAGTATATAAGAATTTTTCAAAATTAATAAAGCACTTTCATGACTATTTATGTTACCCTATACGAGTACTGTAAAAAGTGAAAAATTCTTAAGTAAAGGAACTCATTATGAAATTCACAAAAGAAGAATGGCAAAACACAAATTTTAAATTAGATATGGATACAAGTCATTTAAACTTAGAAGAAATTATCAGTTTAAATGATAACTTAACAAATTCAGAAATTAATGAACTCTATTTGCCACTCATTAATTTTTTGACAAACAAAGTTAAGTTCCATAAAGATTATTCATCTAACATTAACAACAAATTACATAACAAAAATAACACACCACCTTTTATTATCGGAATATCAGGAGGGGTTTCTGTAGGAAAAAGTACTGTCTCAAGACTGCTTTTAAACTTACTACAAGAATATAATGCGGACTGGAAAGTTGATTTGATCACGACTGATGGTTACATCATGCCTAAACAAGAGCTCATCGATAAAGACTTACTTTCTAAAAAAGGATTTCCTGAAAGTTATGATACAAAAACATTAATCAGTCACTTAAAACAAATTAAGAACAACGAACCTAACATTCCAACATACACGTATTCACATATCACATACGACCGTCTTAAAGACCAATATCACAACATAGACTGTCCGGACATTCTTATTATAGAAGGCGTGAACATCTTCCAAGTAAGTCCACATGAAGAAGAACTCGTAAGTGATTATATTGATTACAAAATATATTTACACACAACAATAGAAAATATGAAGAAATGGTATCTTAACCGCTTCTTACTACTTCAAGAAGAAGCCTTCCAGAAACCAGACTCACATTTCTATAAATATCGAGACATCCCAAAAGACGAAGCCTTAAAAATAGCAACAGATCTATGGGACAATATTAACGAAGTCAATTTAATCAAAAACATCTTGCCAACTAAAAACAGAGCAGATCTCGTACTATATAAAAATCACGACCATGTTATAGAAAAACTGAAATTTAATAAATTTTAAGTTATACACTAAAACCCTCTCTAGTCCTTGTCTAGTGAGGGTTTTAGTGTTCCGGCAGTCTAAAGAATTACAATTCTATTATTCTTTCTTTAACATATACTGCACTACCAGTTATCTCAATATTAAGCTGATTGTTTATATTATTCACATGCACATACACTTGTCCATCTTTTCCTATTTCTTGTCCTTGTTCAACAATTAGTTCAAGTGGATATTTAGCAGGTGTATTTATATATTGAGCATAGTATGCGCCCATTACGCCAGAAGCTGTTCCTGTAACTGCATCTTCAGTTGTCCCTGAAAATGGTGAGGAAAAATGTCTTGCATGCATATGTAAGTTTTCATTGTAAGTTTCCATACAGAATGGATGAATTGAAGTTTTGGGTCTTTCTTTTAATATTTCTGGAAATAATTCATTTTGAGGAGACATTCTTTTACATACTTCTAGATTCCTAACAGGTACTAATAATGTCCATGCTCCTGTACTGCCATAAACAATCGGATATTCTGTTACAATATCTTTCTCATCAATTCCAATAGCATGAGCCAAATCTGCCCTCGATCCATTGAACACTTCAAATTGAGGACTAGCTTGTTGCATCGTTATATAAATATTATCATTTTCAATATTTAAAGTAATTGGTAAGATACCTGCATTCGTCTCTATTGTAAATTCCTTCTTATCCTCTAACAATCCATGTTGTTTCATTGCTGCGATTGTACCAATAGTAGCATGTCCACATAAATCCATTTCGTGACCAGGTGTAAAATACCGTATCCTAAAATCAGCAAGATTTGATTTTAAAGGGAATGCTGTTTCATTAAATCCAATTTGTTTCGCAACTTCTTGCATATCTTCATCTGTTAATCCTTCACTATCTAATACCACACCAGCAGGATTTCCTTTATTCGCTTCTAAACTAAATGCATCATAATGATATACACTAACCGACTTCATGAAACATCATCCTTTATTTATATTTACTGAATTTGTATCTTCAAAAATGAGTTCGCGTTAACCTGAAATTCATAAGGTACTTTTATTTCACTTGTTTTATAGCCATTATCTTTTAATAATTTTATAATTTCATCTAAATTTTTATATCTTTTCCCTTCCATATCAACTAATGGAAAAATACGAATCTCTTCTTTTGTAACTCTAATCATTTCTTTAATTGTTTGAATATGAAAGTCGATATCAAATACATCAGCATATAAAAATAAAAAATGAGCTGATAACAATACATCAAACGCATTATTATTATATGGTAATTGTGGCATTTCTACTAGACAATATTTATCATGGTTATTTTTCATATCTTTTACACAAGTTTCTAAAGCTTTTTTTCTGTGAAATTCCAAATCATTTAGGTCTTTAAAAAAGGTCCAATTATAATTCAATTTAGAATGTTCCATTTTATTAATCATATGTTTAATATCATTATTACCTTTTTCATACAAAACATCATCTTTAAAATAATATGCTAAATCACAAGCTTCAACATCTATATCATATTTCCTTGCAGTTGCACTAAAAGAGCATGCACCAGCAGGACAATCTAAGACTCTCTTACCTTCTAAATATTCTAGAGATAAATTGAACATGTTCAAGTATTCTTCATATGTACGGCCAATAAAAATGATGTGATCTATATCTAATTTTCTTTGGCGATTTAAATTATTCATAAAATCCTCCTTTTTCATAACTAAGACCAATGGTAACATAGTTTCAAAAAGAGTTATATTACAATAATCACTTCGCTATACCTACAACTTCTTCATATACATTAACCCTATCAAGTTGCTTTCGATAAACATTTTCCAGGAAATAAAATGTAGCTGCATTATCAGCTTCGAATATGTTTTCATTTTGTGCTAATAATAGAATAGGTTTATTATGTCCTATCGCAATACCTATTTCTGTATGTGTCCCCTTACCTCCAGGCAATATAGCTAAAAGTATATCTGAATTTTTCACTGCATCCGCTTCAGATTGACCAATTTTTCTTAAGTCCTCTTTATTAATTGCTTTATCATTCAGCGTCCAATTATAAGTATTTTGTAAGCCGTGTTGTTCTAAGTTCTCTATAAGTTTGTTTACAATATTCTTATTTCCAAAACTACTTGCTACATAAAACTTTATTCCCATTTTTAGTCTCCTTGTTGTGTTAATTCTGAGTATAACTTTTTAAGGATTTCTTCTATTTTATCTTGAGTTACCTGACATTTTTGATTAAATTTTAGTCTAAAATACAGTGTCTTCAAGAAATCTTTTATATTTTTCCTTATTCTAAAATAACTTAAATATGCTTCTTCAGATTGATTTAAATCTGTTTGATTAACTGTCACGAATAGCTCGCTTACCCAATTACTCAATTCTTGATCTGTAAGTCCTTTTTCAAGTAATGCTTCAATGATAAATGCTTGTCGCTCATCTTCATCATCTATATAGCAAGATAGATCAGTATTTAACTGATAAAGTTTTTTAGAGATGACCTTTAATATCACTTTATTACAGTCACCTGAATAATATTTAGATCTAACACATGTTGCGAGTAAATCTGATCCATGCGCAACACTATGCATCCATCCTGTCCCTTGTACATATCCTCTAACATCAGATTCCTTATCCATGTAATCAATCGCTAAGTTTATAATCTTCTCATAAATATCCTGAGGTAACTGATTATGCTCTTCTAAATATTCAATAATGATTCCGATAATAAGTGCACTGAAACTTCTATCCAGCACAAGATGTTCAGTATCACTTTCGTTAACACTTCTTAAAACAAATTCACAATCCTCAAGTAACTGTAGCAGTTGATGGTTATCCAGTTTACCGCTTATAATAAAACGCGCAATTAAATCAAAATTATCTTCACGAATATTGGCAGTAGGATTTCCAATATTGGACATCATTAATTTAAATTCTTCGTCTGTTACTTGTTGATCTGGAAATTTATTTTTATATCTTTCAATTATTTCTTCGATTGTCATTAAGAACACACCCTTTAGACTCTATTACTCATTATTATATTGTATTTTTACAATGAATGAAATGAGACATATTTATTTCAATTGCATAGTATAATAAACTATACATACTAACCTTACATTTTTGGAGTGATTTTATGGAAATATTTCAAGAGTTTAAAAAGCAATTTATTAAATTTTTAAATAGCGATAACCGAATAGTGTTAACGAAAGGTATGTTTCATGAGATAAAATTATTATCCATTTTAGCTGCAATAGAAACTCAATCCCAATATTCAAAAGGAACATTAAATGCTCATTCTAAAGAAGTTTTCAAAGATCTGACAGAACAAGGCATGCTTACAAAAGAGATACCACTAAACACAACTTTCACATTAAATGATTTATCATTACAGTTAAATTTATATACCGCAAATACCCCTAACTTTGGCGAATTTGCAATATATTATCCAGTGAATCCAAAAACAATAAAAGGAAAAAACATTGAAATATTAGTTAATCATATAAAAGATAATCCCGCTTCAAAAGTATTTATTATTACAGCAAATGACTGGGAGTTTAATAGCAAAGTGTCTAAAACATTAGAGGAAATGTCCGACATAGTTGTAGGAGAAGATTTAAAACAAGGAATTCATGAAATATTTAATTCTGGTTTCAATAATGGTAATTAAAGTTCATCAATAATATTAATAATTATCTAAATATAGATTAAAATTATATTCAAATAGCGGTACATATCTGCGGAGTGTACTTGAGGTTGACTGTTACTGACGGTCGCCTCTTTTTTTATAATCAGTGTTCTAGAATCATTCATTCTCCACGAAAAAATTGCGAAATTTTTATAAAACTAAACATAAAATGATTGACTAATTACGTCAAGAACAATTAACATTATGTATAAGGAATGAGGCATGTGCCTCCAAGAGATACCTTTTATCTCTTGTTTATTATGAAAGAACAATAGTTCTTTCCGTTTTAAGAGGTTGACCGAGAGGTTGCCTCTTTTTTTATCTTACAATGAATCATACTTAGTATACACTACAGGTATTGGGGAAGATGTTATACTTGATTATATTGATATTATAAACAATAAGAAAGATGCACCTGATAGCTTTCAAAACGCAGTAAAAATCAATTAATTTATTGGAGCTTTTTTTATGTATAGAAAAACAAATTTATTCATCGTATTTCTCATTTTATTATTATCTATAATAACGACGTTCTTGGATCAAAAGGCATCTTTTTTTAATAATTTATCGTCTTTGCTATTTTTACAATTTATTTTCTCTATTTCAGTAAACATATTTTTACTAAAATACATCTTTGACTTTGAATTTATTAGAAGATTATTAGATAAAATAAACATTCTTTTCCAATACTTTATTTATACAATAATTTTATTTCTGGCTATGTTTATGATTATGTCTATTGATTTAACAAATATTAATTTATTAAATCTAATCTTTAGTTTATTATTCTTGTTTGTATTTAGCTTTTTAACTCAATTATTAATTTGTGAAACAATATCTAAAGTATATATAAGAAATAAGACGTCTATTTACTTCAGCGCACTAGCAATGTTTATACTATTTATGCTTTTAATAATTCCAAATTATTTACAATAATATCGTTGTTATTATAAATAACAACTTTTCTATAATTCTAAACACAAAAAACCCTCTAGCCTGATTGCTAGAGGGTTATATTATACGCTAATTCTTATTGTTCTTCTTTAACGTATGGTAATAAAGCCATGTGACGTGAACGTTTGATAGCTACAGTAAGCATACGTTGGTATTTTGCTGAAGTACCTGTTACACGACGTGGTAAGATTTTACCTCTTTCTGAGATAAACTTTTTAAGTAAATCTGTATCTTTGTAGTCGATATGTGTAATACCGTTTGCTGTGAAGTAACAAACTTTTTTACGACGACGACCACCTCTTCTTGGTCCACCTGCCATGATTGTGTTCCTCCCTTCTCGTTAAATGTTTATCAATTTATATTCGTTTCAATCAACTATTAGAACGGCAAATCATCATCACTGATATCAATTGGGCCATTAGCGTTTGCAAATGGATTACTTGATTGTTGATTATTTGACTGTTGATTTGAAGGTGCTTTTTGTCCTTGTTGTTGGTTACCACCAAAGTCTTGTCCATAATTTTGGAATTCGTTATTATTTTGGTTATATGATTGATTATCATTACCAGATTGACGTTGATTTGCGCCTTTTGGTTCAAGGAATTGAACACTGTCACAAACAACTTCAGTTACATAAACACGACGACCTTCTTGGTTCTCGTAGCTACGAGATTGTAGACGACCTTCAACTCCTGCCAGACTACCTTTAGATAAGTAATTGTTTACATTCTCTGCGGGACGTCTAAATACAACACAGTTGATAAAGTCAGCTTCTCTTTCACCTTGCTGATTCGTATAAGTACGATTAATAGCTAAAGTAAAAGTAGCAACTTGAACGCCTGAGGGTGTTACTCTGTATTCCGGATCTTTAGTTAATCGACCGACTAATACAACACGATTAATCATTTAATCTCCCCCATTTTATAAGTTAAATTATTTTTCTTCTTCGCGTACTACGATGTGACGAATGATATCATCAGAGATTTTTGCTAAACGATCAAATTCACTGATAGCTTCGTCATTTTCAGACTTAACTCTAACGATGTTGTAGAAACCTTCTGTGAAGTCTTGGATTTCATAAGCTAAACGACGTTTACCCCAATCCTTTTCTTCGATGATTTCTGAACCGTTTGAAGATAAGATTCCTTTAAAACGCTCAACGACAGCTTTTCTAGCTTCGTCTTCGATATTTGGACGTACTACGTACATTACTTCATATGTTCTCATCAATTTACACCTCCTTGTGGTCTATGCGGCCTAATAACTCAGTATTAAGCAAGGAATAATTTTCATTACTCACAATCAAGAATTATAGCATAGAGTATTACTTTTTACAATCTTTTTCTCATTGATATCAAAGAAAAAGCCAATAGTGCATAAACACTACTGGCCTTTATCTTACACATTAAATCTAAAGTGTACAACGTCTCCGTCTTTCATTAGGTATTCTTTACCTTCTAATCTTACTTTACCCGCTTCTTTAGCACCGTTCATGCCGTTATTTGCTAATAAATCATCATAACTTACGGTTTCTGCTCTTATAAAGCCTCTTTCGAAGTCTGTATGGATGATACCGGCACATTGTGGTGCTGTCATGCCTTCTTTAAATGTCCAAGCTCTTACTTCTTGTTCACCTGCTGTAAAGTATGTTGCTAATCCTAATAAGTTATATGATGCGCGGATTAATTTGTCTAATCCTGCTTCTTCTACGCCTAAATCTTCTAAGAACATTTCGCGGTCTTCGTCATCTAATGTTGCTAATTCTTCTTCGATTTTTGCTGAAATAACGATAACTTGTGAACCTTCGTTACTTGCATATTCTTCGATTTTTTGTACGTATTCGTTATCTTCTGGGTTTGCTACTTCGTCTTCTGCTACGTTTGCTACATATAACATTGGTTTAGAAGTGAGTAAGCTTAAATGTTTCACGATTGCTTTTTCTTCTGGTGTGAATTCTAAACTTCTTACTGGATTATTGTTTTCTAATGTTTCTTTAATTTTTGCTAATACTTTTTCTTCTGCTACGGCATCTTTATCTTTTTGTTTTGCCATTTTTGCTACTCTTTCATAACGTTTTTCAACTGATTCTAAGTCTGCTAATACTAATTCCATATTAATAACTTCGATATCATCTATTGGATCTACTTTTCCTGATACGTGTGTAACATTTTCATCAACAAATGCACGTACGACTTGGCAAATCGCATCTACTTCACGGATATGTGATAAGAATTTATTTCCTAATCCTTCACCTTTAGATGCACCTTTAACAATACCTGCAATATCTGTAAATTCGAATGCTGTTGGTACAGTTTTCTTAGGTTTTACTAATTTCGTTAATTCTTGTAAACGATGGTCTGGTACTTCTACAATCCCTACATTAGGGTCGATTGTTGCGAAAGGATAGTTCGCTGCAAGTGCTCCTGCTTTCGTAATTGCGTTAAATAATGTTGATTTACCTACGTTTGGTAATCCTACTATGCCAGCTGTTAATGCCATATTTTATTCACCTTGTCCTTTTACTAATATTTTTTTAATTTTTTTATTAAACTCTTGTCTTGGTAGCATGATACTACGAGAACATTCTTCACATTTTATTCTAACATCTGCACCGAGTCTGATAATTTTAAATCTATTATACCCACATGCGTGTTGTTTTTTCATTTCAACGATATCATTTAACTCATATGATTTGATCATATTTTTGCCTCCCGATTAGATGATTATTGAATGTTATTTGGATTATAAGAAACCATTGTTGGAATTGGCGCTTGAATACCTTCTTTATCAAAGAATGATTTCACTTCTCTTCTTAAGATTCTAGCACCTGATGCATGTTCATTTGGTTCTGTTTCCCCTGCTATTTTAATCGTTGCTTCCCCTGCTGTCACAGTTTCTACACCTAAAATTTCAGGATCTTTAATGAAAATTTCATATCTTTCTTTAACTGTTGGTAAAAATTCATTTAACTTATTTTCAACTTCATCTAAATCTTCTTTAATAGATACAGGTATTTCTACGATAGCCATACCGTTGTGAATTGAGAAGTTTACGATCTCATTCATTGTACCATTAGGAAGAATCGTTAAATCACCAGCAAATGATAAAATTCTTGTAGATCTCATTCCTATTGATTGTACAGTACCTTCCGCAACAGTGGTACCTGTTGTATTAATTTTTACATAGTCGCCAACATCAAATTGATTTTCGAAAATAATAAAGAAGCCCGTAATGACATCTTTTACTAAAGTTTGTGCACCGAAACCAATTGCTAAGCCTACCACACCGGCACCAGCGATAATACTTTCAACTCTTATGCCTAAATTGCTTAAAATGGTTGTCGCAACTATAAACCATACGACATAGGAAATAACATTTTGTAGTAAGTTAACCATTGTTTTAGCGCGCTTGTTAGACTTCCCTACCCTCTTAGTTCCGTATTTCGTTGTAAAGAATTTCTCTACGACTTTATGAAGGACTTTAATAATGACGTAAGCTAATACAATGTAGAATATGCCAATTAATATTTGTTCTATCCACTTCTGCCAATTTTCTGGATCCATAAACGGGTCTATCAATTTATGGATGATGTTCATAATCTTATTCACTTTTACACCTCTTATTCATCTAGCAATAATTCTAATATTCTCTTATATTCATCTTCAGAATTAAATTCAAGAGAAATTTTACCTGCTTTTTTAGTCTTAGAAATATCAATATTTGTTCCAAATTTTTCTTTTAATCGATATTCATGTTTAACTAAGAAATTAGGTTTCGGTTGTTTCGTTTTCTTTTTCTTGTCTTGGCCTTGAGCATTTAACTGTTTAATATATTCTTCTAATGCTCTAACACTCATATGTTCTTTTACAACTTTTTTAGCCACTTGATCTAATTGATGTTTCTTATCTAAACCAAGTAATGTTCTACCATGTGCACTCGATATTTTTTCTTCGTTGATTAATTTTTTTACACTTGGTGGTAAGTTCAGCAACCTTAAAACATTTGCAATGTATGATCTTGATTTCCCTAATCTATCTGCTACGTCTTGTTGTTTTAAGTTCAGTTCTTCCATCATCGTTGCATAACTTTTTGCTTCTTCTAGAGGTTTTAAATTTTCACGTTGAAGATTCTCTATAATAGCAAGTTCTAACATTTCTTCATCGGTTAAATTTTTTATGATTGCCGGTACTGAATCTTTGTTAGCTAATTGACTTGCTCTAAATCTTCTTTCACCTACAACGATGTCGTAACCCTTTATCGTTTCTCTTACGACGATAGGTTGTAACACACCATGCTGTGAAATCGACTGCGTTAAATCTCTCAAAGCTTCTTCATCAAAATAATCTCTCGGTTGATACGGATTCCTTCTTAATTTTTCTAAAGGAAGTTCAACAATTTTATCATGACTATGGTTATAAGAAATCTTATCTGTTAAGGCTTGATTTCTTTCTTTCATTTCATCACCACGTTATTTATTCTCGTATGTTTCACGTAAAACATCCAAATTAGATTATAACAATTTTGAAAGATATATGCACAAAAGAAAAGTTGAGCGATAAATTAAAATATTCAGAAAAGTTGTTGACAAAAAAATATACGCATAGTATTGTGTAATATATCAACAACGAAAACAAATAAAATCACGATAAAAAGGAAAGTAAATCTTACACTGCAATCATCAGAGAGTTCCCATTTGCTGAAAGGGAACATTGAAAGAAAGATTGAAAATGGCCTTGGAGTGGTGGCATCGATATTGAGGTGTCAACGGGATCGCCCGTTATAGCGATACAGTATTAAAGTCTCTTTAGCGATGATGGCGTACTGGAATTTGTTCACCAATTTTACTGCCATTATATCTTCTTGTAAGAGACTCGTACTTATAGAGGTAATGTCAGTAATGTCATTGCGAACAAAGGTGGTACCGCGAGCTAAGCTTTCGTCCTTTACATCCGATTTATTTCGGGTTTAAAGGACGGAAGCTTTTTTTATTTTTATTTTTTAATTCATTAGGGAGGAAGGCTATTATGAAATCTACTCAACTCGCTCAAATTTCATTAACTAAAGACCATACCGGGGCAACTACAAACCCAATTTATCTTTCAACAGCCTATCAACATGAAAAATTAGGGTGTTCAACTGGCTTTGATTATACAAGAACGAAAAATCCAACTCGCTCAAACTTTGAAGAGGCATTTGCCAAACTTGAAGGTGGTAAATACTCATTTGCAACTTCAAGCGGTATGGCTAGTATCCAATTAGTTTGTAACTTATTTAAACCAAATGATGAAATCTTAGTGTCATTCGACTTATATGGCGGCACATTTAGACTATTTGAATTTTACGAAAAACAATACAACATCAAATTCAAGTACATTGATTTTTCAAATATTGATGAAGTAAACGCATCGATTAATGAACATACACGCGCATTCTTTATTGAACCCATTTCAAATCCGTTAATGTTCTCAGTAGACTTAAATCCTTTATATGAAATTGCACAAGCAAGAAATATATTAACGATTATCGATAACACATTCTTAACACCATACTTATCAACACCATTAAAAGATGGTGCTGACATCGTCTTACATTCTGCTACAAAGTACATAAGTGGTCATAATGATGTGTTAGCAGGCATTGTCACTGTATCAGATGATTACTTAGGTGAAGTACTTGGCCAATTTCATAATATGATCGGTGCAACACTCTCACCATTCGATAGTTATTTATTACTGAGAGGCTTAAAGACATTACATTTACGACTTGACCGTTCTACTGAAAATGCTCAAAAGTTAGCACAATCACTACAATCTGTTGAAAGCATTGATGAAGTTCTTTACTCAGGTCAAACCGGAATGTTAAGTATTCGTTTAAACAATGCATATAGCGTTGATAGCTTCTTACAAAATATTAAATTATGTATATTTGCTGAAAGTCTTGGCGGTACTGAAACATTTATCACATTCCCATATACACAAACACATGTAGATATGGCAGATAAAGAAAAAGATAAACGCGGTATAGATGAATATTTACTCCGTTTATCTATTGGAATAGAAGATTATGAAGATATTTACGAAGACATACTACAAGCCTTAAAAAATTCAAGAAAAGAAGGAGTGTCAATATGAGCTATTCAAAAGAAACGTCTTTAATATTGGATTCCACTAGAGGTAACGAGCACTTATCAAGCAATCAACCATTATATTATTCATCCACTTATCATCAAGAAACTTTAGGTGGCAATCAAGAATTTGACTATGCACGCAGTGGTAACCCTAATAGAAAGTTACTTGAAGAAAAGTTAGCAGATTTAGAAGGCGGTAATTACGGATTTGCATTTAGTTCAGGAATTGCTGCAATAACAGCTGTCTTCTTAACATTGAAACCTGGAGACCACGTGATTCTTCCAGATGATGTTTACGGTGGAACGTTCAGACTAACAGAGCAAATTCTTAAGAAATTCGAAATAGAATTTACAACTGTCGATCAAACAGACTTACAAAATATCAAAGAAGCTGTTCAAGAAAATACGAAACTGATCTATGTTGAAACACCTTCTAACCCACTCTTTAAAGTGACAGATATTGATGGTGTTAGCCAAATTGCACGTAAACACGACGCACTATTAGCTGTCGATAATACATTTATGACACCGTTAGGACAATCACCATTGAAACTAGGTGCTGACATCGTCGTTCATTCAGCTACAAAATTCTTAGGCGGTCACAGTGACCTCATAGCTGGCGCAGTAGTTGTGAATGATCCAGAACTTAAAAATGAAATTTATCTTATTCAGAATGGTACAGGTTCAGGATTAAGCGTTTATGATTCTTGGACACTTGCTAAACATTTAAAGACATTACCAATTAGATTTAAACAATCTGTTTATAATACAGAACAAATTTATAGATATTTAATCGATAATGAAGCAATTGAAACAGTCTATTATCCAATCACAAATGACACACATTTAAGACAAGCTAAAAATGGCGGTGCCGTGCTCGGATTCAGACTTAAAGATGAATCAAAAGCACAAGCATTTGTTGACCATCTTAATATCCCACTTGTATCTGTAAGCTTAGGTGGTGTAGAAACGATTCTTTCTCACCCAGCTACAATGAGTCACGCAGCCATCCCTGAAGAAGTGAGAGCTGAACGTGGTATCACTAACGGATTATTTAGATTGTCAGTCGGCTTAGAAGATGTCAAAGAATTGATCACAGATATCGATTGGGCATTAAAGGAGGCTACATATGAGTCTAAAAGAAGCGTTAAAGAACCAAATTTTAGTAGCTGACGGAGCAATTGGAACCATCCTCTACTCTGAAGGATTGGATACTTGTCCAGAAAGTTATAATTTGACACACCCTAACAAGATAGAACAAATTCACCGTTCTTATATTGAAGCTGGTGCAGATATTATTCAAACAAACACGTACGGTGCAAATTTTGAGAAGCTTCAAGATTTTAATTTAGAACATCGCGTAAAAGAAATTCATCGTGAAGCTGTTCAAATCGCTAAAAGAGCGAGCAACGACCATACGTTTATTCTAGGTACGGTAGGCGGTTTTCGTAATATCAAAAAGAGTAACTTATCAATTGAAGCCATTCAATATCACACAGAGATTCAAATTGAAACACTTGTTAATGAAGGTGTAGATGGTATTTTATTTGAAACATACTACGATTTAGAAGAATTACTTGCTGTCTTAAAAGATACAAAAGCAAGATACGACATTCCGATTATTGCTCAACTAACAGCTAGTAATACAAATTATTTGAGAAATGGCACACCTATACCAGATGCATTAGAAACATTAGTGAAAGCCGGTGCAGATGTCGTTGGTTTAAATTGTCATCACGGTCCATACCATATGATTAAGACATTTAAACATATTGACTTACCTGATCATGCTTACCTTTCATGTTATCCAAATGCAAGTTTGCTGGATTTAGAAGACAACGACTTGAAATACAATAACAACTCAGATTACTTTTCAGATGCAGCTAAAGAGCTCGTTAACCAAGGCGTAAGATTAATAGGTGGATGTTGTGGTACAACACCAGAACATATTAAAAAAATAAAGAATGTCGTCAAAGATTTAAAGCCTATCAAGCACAAAAATGTTATACCAATCGAAACAAAACAGTACAAAAAGCAAAATAAAGAAGAACCTAGTATTAAAGAGCTCGTTCAACAAAGACCAACCGTTATTGTTGAATTAGATACACCTAAACATTTAGATACGAATAAATTTTTCGATGGGATACAAGCTCTAGAAGATGCAGGTGTAGATGCGGTCACACTTGCTGACAATTCACTAGCGAGCGTGAGGATTTCTAACATTGCCGCAGCAAGTATCATTAAACAAAAGTATAAAATTAGACCACTCGTACACTTAGCTTGCCGTGATAGAAACTTAATCGGCTTGCAATCTCACCTAATGGGACTTTCGTTACTTGGCATTAATGACATATTAACGATTACGGGTGACCCTTCTAAAGTGGGTAACTTCCCAGGCGCAACAAGTGTATTCGACGTTAATTCTAGCGGATTAGCTGAAATCATTACACAGTTTAATCAAGGTATAAATGCCGATGGAGATACATTGAGAAGCAATACCAACTTCTCTGTTGCAGGTGCATTCAATCCAAATGTAAGACGACTAGAGCCAGCAGTCAAAAGATTAGAAAAAAAGATTGAATCTGGAATGGAATACTTTATTACACAACCGATTTATGAACCTGAAAGAGTTAAAGAAATATATGAAGCAACTAAACATATAGACGCCCCGATTTTCATTGGTATTATGCCAATTACGAATTACAATAACGCACTCTTCTTACACAACGAAGTACCTGGTATTAAACTATCAGATACAGTGCTAAACGCCTTTGAAAAAGTCAAAGACGACAGAGATGCAACAAGAGAACTCAGTATTAATTTGAGTAAACAATTGATTGATGCAGTACATCAATATTTTAATGGCCTGTACTTAGTTACACCATTTTTAAAATATGATTTAACAGTTGAATTAGCAAATTATTCAAAACTAAAAACTGGAACACAAACCAAGGAGGCAATATTATGACAATTAAAACATCAAATTTAGGATTCCCAAGACTAGGTAAGAAAAGAGAATGGAAAAAAGCCATCGAAAGTTACTGGGCTAAAAAAATAGATAAAGCCGAATTAGATCAAACGTTGCAGGATTTACACAAAGAAATTTTAACAATTCAGAAAGACCATCATGTTGATCATATCCCTACTGGTGATTTCTCATTATATGACCACGTGTTAGATACATCATTACTATTTAACATCATTCCAGAACGTTTCCAAGGACGTCCTGTAGATGACGATTTATTATTCGATATTGCACGTGGTAACAAAGATCATGTTGCAAGTGCGTTAATCAAATGGTTCAACACAAACTATCACTACATCGTACCTGAATGGGACAACGTGTCACCTCAATTAAATAACAATGTATTACTTGAGAAATTCAATTTCTCTAAAGAAGTTGGTGTAACATCTCACCCAGTTATTCTTGGTCCTGTTACATACGTAGCATTATCTAAAGGTGGAGACCAAAGTTTCGATGAAAAAGTAAGAACACTTTTACCATTATATAAAGAAGTATTCGAGCAATTAACTGAAGCTGGCGCTGAATACATCCAAGTAGATGAGCCAATTCTCGTAACAGACGGTGCAACTGATCTTCAAGATATTACAAAAGAAGCATATGAATTCTTTAACGAAGCGGCACCTAATGCGAAACTTGTCTTACAAACATATTTCGAACGCGTAGATTTAAACTTTGTTGGTCAATTACCAGTCTATGGATTCGGTTTAGACTTTGTACATGACAATGGCTTTAACTTACAACAAATCAAAGATGGCTTATTCCCTAAAGAAAAAGCTTTATTCGCTGGTATCGTTGATGGTAGAAATGTTTGGTCAACTAATATTGAAGAGAAGAAAGCTTTAATCGAAACATTACAATCTTATACAGATGAATTAGTGATTCAACCATCTTCTTCATTATTACATGTACCAGTTACTTTAGAAGAAGAAACATTAGACGACTCAGTTCGTGAAGGTTTAAGCTTTGCGACTGAAAAATTAGACGAATTATATGCTTTAAAACAATTATTTAACGAAAATGATGACACTTTATATAACGAGTTAAAAGCGCAATATGAACGCTTTGAAAGTCAATCATTCAAACAACTAGAATATGACTATGATTCAGTTAAATCAGAACGTACTACACCATTTAAAGAAAGAAAAGTCTTACAAGATCAAGTATTAAATTTACCAGACTTACCAACAACAACGATTGGATCATTCCCTCAATCAAGAGAAGTACGTAAATACCGTGCTGATTGGAAAAACAATCGTATTTCAGATGAAAAATACGAAGAATTCGTACAAAATGAAATTAAACGTTGGATTGAAATTCAAGAAGAAATTGGATTAGACGTATTAGTACACGGTGAATTTGAACGTAATGACATGGTTGAATTCTTCGGTGAAAAGCTAAACGGATTCTTAGTAACTAAGTTTGGTTGGGTTCAATCATATGGTTCTCGTGCAGTTAAGCCACCAATCATTTATGGAGATGTTAAATGGACAGCACCATTAACAGTTAAAGAGACATTATATGCTCAAAGTTTAACTGACAAACCTGTTAAAGGTATGCTTACAGGTCCAGTTACAATTTTAAACTGGTCATTCGAACGTGTAGATATTCCACGTAGCGAAGTTCAAGATCAAATCGCATTAGCAATTAATGAAGAAGTTCTAGCACTTGAAGAAGCGGGTATTAAAGTCATCCAAGTAGACGAACCTGCATTGCGCGAAGGCTT
The DNA here is from genome assembly GCF_022386355.1 of Mammaliicoccus sp. L-M44. NCBI lineage: Bacteria > Bacillati > Bacillota > Bacilli > Caryophanales > Staphylococcaceae > Mammaliicoccus > Mammaliicoccus sp. L-M44. Next base: position 35,995 of record NZ_JAJNIU010000011.1, read on the forward strand.
ACCATTACGTTCTGAATACCATGAAGATTATTTGAATAAAGCTGTACATTCATTCAGATTATCAACTTCTTCAGTACAAGATTCAACACAAATTCATACACATATGTGCTACTCACAATTTGGTCAAATCATCCATGCGATCAAATCATTAGATGCTGATGTTATCTCAATCGAAACTTCAAGAAGTCATGGTGACTTAATCAAAGACTTTGAAGATATCACATATGACTTAGGTATTGGTTTAGGTGTATATGATATTCATAGTCCTCGTATACCTACAGAAGAAGAAATTACAGTCGCAATCGATAGAGCACTTCAAGAAATTGACCGTTCTCTATTCTGGGTAAACCCTGACTGCGGATTGAAGACAAGACAAGAAGAAGAAGTAAAACAAGCTTTAACTGTATTAGTTAATTCAGTAGAAAAATTACGTCAAGACAATACAGTTAAACAACCTAACTAATAAATGAGGTGATGTTATGTCATATCCATTATGGAACACGCTAAATCAACTGAAAGAATATAAATGGGTAGATTTAACGCATACATTTGATTCAGAATCTCCACATTTTTCAGCTTTTGAAAATGCAGAAACAAAAACATTGTATAAAGTTAAAGACGACGGTTTCTTTGCCCAATCATGGCAATTTCCTACACAATATGGCACGCATATAGATGCACCGATACATTTTGTAGATCATAAACGATATCTACATGAACTCGGTTTACAAGAAACAGTCTTACCTTTAATCGTGTTAGATTTTTCAAAAGAAGTAGCCCAAGATTCAGATTTCAGACTAACTAAAGAACACATCCTTCAATGGGAATCTGAAAATGGACCAATTGAAAGTGGAACGTTTGTCGCATTTAGAAGTGACTGGTCAAAGAAATGGCCAGATAAAGAGCAATTTGAGAACAAAGACAAAGATGGTCATGAACATCTCCCAGGATGGTCATTAGACGCACTTAAATACTTGTTTGAAGAGAGAAAGATCAAGTCAATCGGACATGAAACATTTGATACTGATGCTTCAGTAGACATCCGTAAAAACAATGACATTGTCGGTGAACGATACGTACTTGGTTTAGATACTTTTCAAATAGAACTGTTAACCGGATTAGATGAACTACCGACACGTGGTTCAGTTATATTAGCCATTAGCCCTAAACCTAAAAATGCACCCGGATTCCCTGTCCGAGCATTTGCTATTACCCCTAAATAATAGCACTGCCATATGATATTTTTGAGCGAGTATCGTATGGCAGACTACCTTCCCTATATTAAATATATAAAAAGCACCTTTCGATGGAGATCGAAAGGTGCTTTTACTGTTTAATATTTAGATACGGGTGATCCTCCGATTTGATAATCTATTTCTATCGCATTTTCACTATTTTTACGATATAAATAATAGAAATACATAGACCATAAAATCGTCAAACCAGCTGATAACCAATAACTAAGCGATAAATCCATCCCAAATCCTATTGGTTGGCTTAATATATATGTGAATATATTCCACGTCATGAATAAAGCAGGTATTAAAGCGACATAGAAATTCTTTTTAGATAGTAATAAATACATAGCGCCTATCCATAGAGCGATAACAGCTGTTGTTTGGTTTGCCCATGAGAAGTATCTCCATAGTATTGTGAAGTCTACTCTCGTTAAAATAAAACTAATAACAAACATCGGTATCGCAATTGCGAAGCGATTCATTACTTTCTTCTGACCGAAATTAAAGTAGTCAGCCAAAATCATTCTCGCACTTCTAAATGAAGTATCACCACTTGTTATTGGTAATACAATAACACCTAATATCGCTAATGTTCCAAATACAGAACCTAATAACATAGTAGATGCCTCACTCACTACAAGCGCCGCTTCACCTTTCGCTAACACTTCTTGTAGACCACCATAGCCACCAAATAAACTCATAGCAGCTGCAGCCCAAATCATCGCAATAATACCTTCAGCAATCATCATGCCGTAAAATATTTTACGACCATTTTTCTCATTATTCGTCGTTCTAGAAATAATCGGCGATTGTGTCGCATGGAAACCAGATAAAGCACCACAAGTAATCGTAAAGAATAATAAAGGAAAAATAGGCGCCGAATCAGGATGCATATTTTTCAATGTTAGTTCAGGAATTTCTGCACCAGTCATAATTAATCGTACAAAGATGCCTACTGCAGAAATCATCAAGATGAAACCAAATATCGGATAAACTTTACCAATAATTTTGTCGATAGGTAACACTGTAGATAAGAAATAATATAAGAAAATAACAAAGACAATAATACCTAAAGCCACTCTACCATCCATTAAAGAATGTAATAGTAATGCCGGACTGGTAACAAATACCGTACCTGTTAACAATAATAGTAATAGTGTAAAGACGTTCACGAGATGTCTCATCACATTACCTAAGAACTTACCAGCTAATTCAGGTAAATGAGCACCCTTATTACGTATAGAAATCATACCTGTTAAATAATCATGAACAGCACCAGCAAATATAGACCCTAATACTATCCAAATAAACGCAACAGGTCCATATAAAGCACCCATAATCGGTCCAAATATCGGTCCAACACCTGCAATATTTAACAATTGAATCAATGAGTTCTTATTTGTCGACATCGGAACAAAATCAATATTATCCCTTTGATCATGAGCAGGCGTCGGACGTTCATCCTTAACACCAAACATTTTTTCAATATACTTGCCATATGTAAAATAACCTATAACTAATAAAACGATAGAAACTAAAAATGTAATCATTAAAATCCCCCTTTTTAAATGAAAACGTTTACATAAAAGTATAAATGAGTTTTTTACAAATAACAATAATATATCGGAAATTTACAGAAATTCTGTATGTAAACATAAAAAAAGAGTTTGGGATATAGTATATTATCCCAAACTCTATATATTATTTCTTCTTATAAACTTTAATTGTAATTTCATAGAAGTCTTTATGTTCTTCATCAATTCGCTTGATTTTAATACCCTCTTTTTCAACATTTTTAATGCTTTGCCCGAGTGTATCAAGTGCTTCTGTGATGTCTTGTTCGAATTGAAATTGTTTTGCTTTTACTTTTTCAGAGCCGCGTATTTTCTTAACGCGATCTTCTGTTTGTTTAACATTTAAGTTCTGAGATTGTATGGATGTTAAGACTTCTTGCTGCCCTTCATCATCTAAACTTAACAATGCTCTTGCATGTCTTTCTGTTATTTCACCTTTTTGTAATGAAATAATTATAGGCTCTGATAATTTTAACAGTCTTAATTTATTGGCTATAAATGATTGGCTCTTACCCATACTAACCGCTAAGTCATGTTGTGTAATGTCTTCTAAATCCAACAATTTCTTATAGGCTTCCGCTTCTTCTATAGCTGATAAATTTTCTCTTTGTATATTTTCAATCAGCGCAACGGCTGCTGTTTCTTTGTCATTTAATGGTTTAATAATAACTTCAGTTTCTGGTAAATCGTTATATTTCATTGCACGAAATCTTCGCTCACCTGCTATGATTTCATACATACCTTCTTCAATTGGACGAACAACAATAGGTTGTAATAATCCATGTTCTTTTATAGATTGTGCGAGTTCTTTAATTTTAGATTCATCGAATACTTTTCTCGGTTGATAACGGTTTGGCACTATTCTTTCTGTTGATACGACTGCCACATTACCTTCAGCTCGTGCTTCTTCTATGTGTTCTAATTCTTTGTCTTTAAGTCCAAATAATTTAGAAAAAGGCTTTTTCATCTCAATATACCTACTTTCGTTCATACATATTTCCCAGGAATTATTTTGTTAAAGGTTCTTTGTTTGGTGTTCCTGGCTTTCTTGGATACTTCTTAGGTGTTTGTCTTAATTTATCTATCGTAATGATCTGTCTCATGCTTTCTTCAAGAGGTAGCGTAAATTCATGTACTGTTTTTACTTCTCCACCTAATACAGAAATTGCAAATTGTGCATCTTCTAACTCTTCATTACCTTGTGAGCCTTTTAATGCGACAAATTGACCGCCCTTTTTCACTAAAGGTAGACATAATTCACTTAATACAGATAATCGTGCTACTGCTCTTGCAGTTACAAGATCAAAGCTTTCACGATACTGTTGTGATTTACCGAATGTTTCTGCTCTATCATGTACAAAGTTTACTTGATCTAAGTCTAATGATGCAGCTAATTCATTTAAAAATTTAATTCTTTTATTTAGTGAATCTACTATTGTAATTTGCAAGTGTGGATATACGATTTTTAAAGGGATGCTCGGAAATCCAGCGCCTGCCCCTACATCACAGATCGTTTCAATTTCATTAAAATCTATATAAAAGCTTGGTGTCACTGAATCAAAGAAGTGTTTCAAGTACACTTCTTCTTTTTCAGTAACTGCTGTTAAGTTAATTTTTTCGTTCCACTCTACTAACATCTCAAAGTATGTTTCGAATTGCTTAATTTGTTTATCTGTTAATGTTATACCAGATTCTTTTAACGTATCAATAAAAGTTTGTTCATTCATGTTAGTTCACCTTCTGAATTTTACCTTGTTCAATGTACACAAGTAAAATTGAAATATCTGCAGGGTTTACACCTGAAATACGAGAAGCTTGTGCAATATCAAGTGGTTTAACTTCTTTAAGTTTTTGACGAGCTTCAGTCGCTAAACTATTGATTGCATCATAATCGATATTTTCAGGAATTTTTTTATCTTCCATACGTTTCATTTTTTCAACTTGTGCTAATGATTTTTGGATATAACCTTCGTATTTCGTTTGAATTTCTACTTGTTCTTGTACATCTTCATCTACTGGTGAAGTTTCTTGTAAGATTTCCATAATAGCTGCGTAATCCATTTCTGGTCTACGTAATAAATCTAAAGCTAATATACCATCTTTAAGCGCTGTTCCACCGCGACTTTCGATAACACTTTGTGTATGTGCATTCGGTTTAATACGAATACCTCTTAATCTTTCTTGTTCAGCTGAAATTGCTTCACGTTTTTGATTAAATTTAGCGTAACGTTCTTCAGAAATCATACCAATTTCATAACCGATATCTGTCAGTCTTAAGTCTGCATTATCATGTCTTAATAATAGACGATGTTCCGCTCTAGAAGTTAATAAACGATATGGTTCGTTCGTACCTTTTGTAACTAAATCATCAATTAACACACCAATATAAGCATCTGAACGACGTAAAATAACGTCTTCTTTACCTAATACTTTACCAGCAGCGTTGATACCTGCCATTAAACCTTGTCCAGCCGCTTCTTCATATCCTGAAGTACCATTGATTTGACCAGCGGTAAATAAGTTTTTAACGACTTTCGTTTCAAGTGTTGGCCATAATTGTGTTGGTACAATTGCATCATATTCAATTGCGTAACCTGCACGCATCATGTCTGCTTTTTCAAGACCTGGAATTGTTTCTAACATTTTACGTTGAACATGTTCAGGTAAACTTGTTGATAGACCTTGTACATATACTTCTTGTGTCTTACGTCCTTCTGGCTCTAAGAACAATTGGTGTCTTGGTTTATCATTGAATCTTACAAATTTGTCTTCAATTGAAGGACAATATCTTGGACCTGTACCTTTAATCATACCTGAGTACATAGCAGATAAATGTAAGTTGTCATCGATTACTTTATGCGTTTGTTCATTTGTATATGTTAACCAACAAGGTAATTGATCTAAAATGTATTCTGTCGTTTCATAACTGAATGCACGCCCTACTTCATCACCTGGTTGAATTTCTGTTTTGCTGTAATCTATTGTATTACCATTCACACGTGGAGGTGTACCAGTCTTGAATCTCACGATATCAAAGCCTAATTCTTTCAAGTGTTCAGCTAATTTAATAGATGGCATTTGGTGGTTTGGACCACTTGAATATTTCAAGTTACCTAAAATAATTTCACCACGTAAAAATGTACCTGTCGTTAATACAACAGCATCCGCTTCATAAGTTGAGCCGATAACCATTTCTACACCTTTAACTTTATTATCTTCTATAATTAAACGTTCAACCATACCTTGCATAATATCAAGATTTGGTTCATCTTCAATCACACGTTTCATTTCTTCTTGATACAATACTTTATCTGCTTGTGCACGTAACGCTCTTACAGCTGGACCTTTACCAGTGTTTAACATACGCATTTGAATGTGTGTCTTATCGATTGTCTTAGCCATTTGACCACCAAGTGCATCGATTTCTCTTACAACAATTCCTTTAGCTGGACCACCAACTGATGGATTACATGGCATAAATGCTACACTATCAAGGTTAATTGTAAGCATTAATGTTTTTGCACCACGTCTTGCAGAAGCTAAACCAGCTTCTACACCTGCATGTCCAGCGCCGACAACAATAACGTCATATTTTTGTGTCAAAATTTTTCCTCCTTTTTATTTTCCGAGACAGAATTGACTAAACAGTTGGTCAATTAGTGAATCACTTGCTTCTTCACCAATTACTTCACCGAGCAATTCCCAAGTTTTGATTAAATCTATTTGTACGATATCTATAGGTACACCGTCTTCAGCAGATTGTATTGCATCATTTATAGATGTCTTAGCGTCTTTTAATAATGCAATATGTCTTGAATTTGAGACATATGTCATATCTTGTGCTTGTACTTGTCCACCAAAGAATAACTCTGAAATCTTCTGTTCAAGTTCTTCGATACCTTGTTGTTCAACCATAGAAGTTTGAACTAAAGGATGGTCACCTATCATTGCTTTTAATTCATCAATATCTAACTTTTGTTCTAAGTCCATTTTGTTAATAATTACAATCACATCTTCATCTTTAATGACATCAAATAGCTGATAGTCATTTTCCGTTAATGCTTCATTATAATTAAGAACAAATAAAATTAAATCTGCTTCTGATAAAGCTTTTCTCGATCTTTCTACACCTATTTTTTCTACGATGTCTTCTGTTTCACGAATTCCTGCAGTATCCACTAACCTTAATGGTACACCACGAACATTGACGTATTCTTCTAATACATCTCTTGTTGTACCAGCTACTTCAGTAACAATCGCTTTATTATCTTGAATCAAGTTGTTAAGCATGGAACTCTTACCTACATTCGGTTTCCCAACAATGACCGTTGATAGACCTTCTCGCATAATTTTACCTTGCTGGCCAGTTCGTAATAACTGATCAATTTCATTTTCAATATGCCTTGATTCTTTTAATAAGAATTTAGTCGTCGCTTCTTCTACGTCATCGTATTCAGGATAATCAATATTCACTTCTACTTGAGCGAGTATTTCTAATATAGACTGTCTTAAGCCTTTAATAAGACTGCTTAGACGTCCTTCCATCTGACCTAAGGCTACCTTCGATGCGCGTTCCGTCTTAGAACGGATGAAATCCATAACCGCTTCTGCTTGAGACAAGTCAATACGTCCGTGTAAGAATGCTCGTTTCGTAAACTCACCTGGTTCTGCCATTCTAGCACCGTTAGATAACGTTAACTCAAGTACGCGATTAACCGTTACTAAACCACCATGACAATTTATTTCAACGATGTCTTCTCTCGTAAAAGTCTTAGGTGCTTTCATGACAGCTACCATAACTTCTTCTACGACTTCATCAGTCTCAGGATCAATAATATGACCATAATTAATTGTATGTGATGCTACTTCAGTAATTTGTTTTTTACCTTTATATATACGATTAGCAATATTTAAGGCATCCGGACCACTTAATCGTACGATTGCTATTGCACCTTCACCCATAGGCGTTGAGATACTTGTAATTGTATCTAAATCCATGATATTCTCCTCCACCATTAATAACTATTCTATTGATTGTAAATGGTTTTGTAATATTTTTCGAATATATTGTTCGAAAAAATGCGGAGCGAGATGACTCACTCCGACTATTTTTATTTATTCTTAATGACTAAATATCGATGAGGTTCTCTTCCTTCAGAGTATGTTTCGATATTTTCAATTTTACTGACTGCTTGATGCATAATTTTACGTTCAAAGTTTGGCATAGGTTCTAATTTAACCGGTCTCTTTGTCTGAGTTGCTTTCTTAGCCATATTAACCGCCAACTTCTCTAACGTTTCTTTACGCTTTTCTCTATACGATTCGATATCTAATATAAGCGTATAATAACCTTTAACAAATTGATGCATATAATTTTGACCTACTATTTGTAAGGCGTTTAAAATTTGACCACGCTTACCTATTATATAAGCAGCATTGTTGGAAGTCATATTAATATAAATTGTATTAGACTTAATTTCATATGAACCATCTACATCAATATCCATTTCTCCTATGATATTAAGTACATAATCTAAAGTGTTTTGTGCCACTTCATTTAATGAATCTTTTTTCTGATTGCGATCTTCACGTATACCTGTTTCTGACTGAATATCTTTTTCTTCTATTATTGTGTCTTCTTGATGTGTCACTTCATCTGTTATTGGGCTATTATCCTCTTCGACCGACGCGTGACGATTTTTTAATGCTTCAATTGATTCAAACTGCTTAAGTTCTGGATCGATTACAGTTAATTCAATTTGTGCATCTTGTTTCATAAATCCAAAAATACCTTTTTTACCTTCATTAATAACATCAATTCTTACTTGTTGTTCTTGAACATTCAAATCTTCTAAACCTTGTTGTAGTGCTTGTTCTACTGATTGTCCTTCATAGCGCGATTTAAGCATGCTGCAACCTCCTAGTAATATATCAATACTTAGGGAATACGTTTATTAAAAACTTTAGCAATCTTCAATACATGCTCTAAACTCTTCTGTGTTTCGATGACTTTTAAATCAACAGCTTGGTTTCGAGCGATAACAATGATGTCTTTAGGAATAATATTTTCTTTATGATTCTTAAAACATTCTCTAATGGACCTTTTAATTCTATTTCTTGTCACAGCATTACCCATTTTCTTTGAAACACTTATACCTAATCTAAAGTGATCAAGATCATTTTCAGCTGTGTAAATAACAAATTGTCTATTAGCGACTGACTTACCTTTTTTATAAATTCTTTGAAAATCATTATTTTTCTTTATTCGATAAGCCTTTTCCACAAGCATCCACTCCACAATACATCACTTAATTATTGTTTATTATACAAAACAATTCCTTCAATTAAAACAAAAAAAAGACCACTGCTCTTCAGTGATCTTAAGCTGATAATACTTTTCTACCTTTACGACGACGGCGAGCTAACACTTTACGGCCGTTTTTAGAACTCATACGTGCACGGAAACCGTGTACTTTACTATGTTTACGTTTATTTGGTTGATACGTACGTTTTACCATTTAAGAACACCTCCATTAATTATTCTTAACATCTAATTCTACATTAGATTATCATTTGTATGATATTCATTTATATTTATCAGAAGATTAGTTTCAAAATTATTTATACCATACGTGTGATTTGTCACAATTTCAATAACTACTAAACTATAACAAATCAGATTTTAAAAATCAAGAAGAAATTTACAACTTCTATTTATTAAGTTATCCACTTATTCACAATGCATAACCAACTTTTTGTGGATAAATTGATTAAGATTTATTCTTATTCACAATATAATCTCATCAAACTGCACATATTCACAGGTATTTGACAACTCGATTTGTTTAAAAGTATAATTGTGTGGATAAGTTATACAAAGCATTGATATTACTGTGATTATTTCATAAATATTTACGTGTAAAGATTGTGGACAAGAGAATTATAAAGTATAGTTATCCACCGTTTGTGTGTAAGTTGTGGATAATAATTCACAGCCTGTGATTTTCTTTATCAACAATCTTATTTTATGTGTATAACTCAATAAATTTAAATGAGAAAGAGGACTTTTATGAATTCAAAAGAAGAAATTTGGGCGCAAGTGTTATCTATTGCTGAAGATCAAATCGCTTCTGCTGGTTATAATACATGGTTCAAAGGGACTTACTTACATCAAATTGATAGTAAGCGCGCAATAGTTGTTGCACAAAGTCCTTTTGTCGCTGAGTGGTTAACCAATAAATATCATGAACATGTCACAAACTTTATCTATGAAGTGATTGGAGACAAAGTTCAAGTTAAATTTATATCAGAAGAAGATTTACAAAGTGAAGATTTCACTGAACAGCCAGAAAAACCTAAAGAAACTGAAGCATATGAAGAAGTTACAAATAGTCAGCTGAACAGTAATAACACTTTTGATACATTCGTTATTGGACCTGGTAACCAGTTCCCGCATGCTGCTTCACTTGCAGTAGCTGAAGAACCAGCCAATGCTTATAATCCGCTTTTCATATATGGAGGCGTCGGTTTAGGAAAGACACATTTAATGCATGCAATTGGTCATTATGTGCTTGAACAAAATCCAAATGCTAACGTTCTATATACATCAAGCGAAAAATTCACAAATGAATTTATTAAGTCTATACGTATGAACGATACGGAAAGCTTTAGAGACAAGTATCGAAACATCGATGTGCTCTTAATAGATGACATTCAATTCATTCAAAAGAAAGAACAAACGCAAGAAGAATTCTTCCATACTTTTAATGATTTACATCAAAATAAAAAGCAAATTGTCATCTCAAGTGACCGTCCGCCTAAAGAAATTCCAACTTTAGAAGATCGTTTAAGAACACGTTTCGAATGGGGATTAATAGTAGATATTACGCCTCCTGACTTTGAGACGAGAATGGCTATTTTACAAAAGAAAATCGAAGAAGAAAACTTAGATATACCTGTTGAAGCTTTAACTTATATCGCTAATTCTATTCAATCTAATATACGTGAATTAGAAGGTGCTTTAACGAGAGTATTAGCATACTCCAAACTTAGAAATAAACCGATCAACACAGATTTAGTAGCAGAAGCGCTTAAAGATATTATTTCATCACCAAGATCAACTAAAATCACGATTCAAGACATTCAACAAGCGGTTAGTAAAATGTATAACGTTAGAATCGAAGACTTTGCTGCTAAGAAACGTACAAAATCAATTGCATATCCTAGACAAATCGCTATGTATCTATCAAGAGAACTTACTGATTTTTCATTACCTAAAATTGGTGAAGAATTTGGTGGACGAGATCATACAACTGTCATCCATGCACATGATAAAATTAAAAAAGATTTAGAAAATAATCAAGAACTCAAAAATGATTTAGAACAACTAGAAAAACAAATCCGTGGATAATGTGGATAAGTTGTGCACAGTCATACACATTTTATCAACATGTGAATAACTTTTATATCGCTATTTAAAGCGGGTTATCCACCAATCCACAGCCCCTATGACTATTACTATGATTTTAAAAGATATATAATTAAATATATAACGACTGGAAGGAGTTTTATAAGTTATGAAATTTACAATTCAACGAGATTACTTTCTTAATCAATTGAATGATACATTAAAAGCAATTTCACCAAGAACTACATTACCGATACTTACAGGAATCAAGATAGATGCGACAGATAAAGGCATCATCTTAACAGGATCAGACTCTGAAATATCAATAGAAATAACAATAAATCAAAATATTGATGGTGAAAAAATTGTAGATATTGAAGAAAAAGGTTCTGTAGTACTTCCAGGACGATTCTTTGTAGATATCGTTAAAAAATTACCAGGTAAAACCGTTAATTTATCAACGAATGATCAATTTAAAACACTTATCACATCAGGACATTCTGAATTTAACGTAAGTGGTTTAGATCCAGATCAATATCCATTATTACCACAAGTATCTGAAGAAGATGCGATTAAATTACCAATCAAAGTATTAAAGAACATTATCGCACAAACGAACTTTGCAGTGTCCACGTCAGAAACACGTCCTGTATTAACAGGTGTTAACTGGCTTATTCAAAACAATGAACTGATCTGTACTGCAACAGATTCACACAGACTTGCATTAAGAAAATTAAAATTAGAAGACGAAGAAATCGATGATAAAAATGTGATTATCCCAGGTAAAGCTTTATCTGAATTAAACAAAATCGTTTCTGATTCTGAAGAAGACATCAATATCTTCTTTGCAAGTAACCAAGTATTATTTAAAGTTGGTCACATTAACTTTATTTCAAGATTACTTGAAGGGAACTATCCAGATACAACAAGATTATTCCCAGAGAACTATGAAACTAAAATCATCTTAGATAACAGTGAGTTCTATCATGCAATAGACCGTGCATCATTATTAGCACGTGAAGGTGGTAACAATGTCATTAAATTATCTACGGATGTTGATAAAGTTGAATTATCATCTACTTCACCAGAAATCGGTACAGTTAAAGAAGATGTATCTACAGACAATGTTGAAGGTGAGTCATTAAAAATCTCATTCAACTCTAAATACATGATGGATGCATTAAAAGCTATCGACAACGATGAAGTACAAGTAGAATTCTTTGGTACAATGAGACCATTTATTCTTAAACCTAAAGACGACGAAACAGTCGTACAACTTATCTTACCGATTAGAACATATTAATAAACATGTCATGGCTGGGACCCGATTTGGGTCTCAGCTTTTTTTGTGTCAAGTTTACTTGACATAGTGTAAAAATTTATATAATGTAAAGTTAACTTGACAGGAAGTGATGAATTGAAAAACAAAGTTTATGAATATCGTACTCAGAAAAACATGACGCAAAGTGAACTCTCTCGATTGGTTAAAGTGTCTAGACAAACCATCAATTCTATTGAGCGTTACAAATTCAATCCCACGTTAGTATTAGCGCATAAGCTTTCTCAAGTGTTCGAAGTATCTATTGATGAATTATTTATTTTTGAAGAAGATGAGAATATAGATATTTCAGAATTAGAATCCAAAGAAAAGGAGTAAACATTATGACATTACTAATTAAAGATGTTTCCAAGAAATTTAATGACTTTACGGCAGTACATGATGTTAATTTGGAAGTTCCTAAAGGTACGATGTATGGATTTTTAGGTGGAAATGGTGCAGGTAAAACAACAACATTTCGTATGATTTTAGGTTTATTACCAAAGACAACAGGTGTTGTGACGTTTAACGATAAGCCAATTGACTATAGTATGACGAATACGATTGGTTATTTACCTGAAGAAAGAGGATTGCATCCAAAATTAAAAGTTTGGGAGCAAGTGCAATATTTAGCTGAATTAAAAGGCATGAAAAGAAAAGATATTTCAGAAGCATTAGATTATTGGTTAAAACGATTTGATGCATTCGAAAATAAAGAAAAAAAGATCGAAGCATTATCGAAAGGTAATCAACAAAAAGTACAACTGATTGCAGCAATCATTCATAAACCCGAATTATTAATTCTTGATGAACCATTCAGTGGACTTGATCCAGTCAATGTTGAATTGCTAAAAGCTGCTGTTAAAGATTTAAAAGAACAAGGCACAACGATTATATTTAGCTCGCATAGAATGGAACACGTAGAAGAACTTTGTGACTATATTTGCATTATGAATAAAGGTAAAGCAGTCGTTGCTGGTTCTCTTGATCAAGTTAAAGACGACTTTGGTAAGAAAGATGTATTTATCGAAGGCGACTACGATTTAGGATTCTTAAAAGACTTTGAAGGTGTAGAAGCAATTAAAACGACTAAAAAAGGCGTTAAAATCACAATTTCTGATGAAAAATATGCAGAAAATATTTATCAAAATGTGACGAAGTTAGGTTACCTCAAACGATTCCAAGTTGCTGAACCATCTCTAAACGATATCTTTATAGCTAAGGTAGGTGATAAGCATGAATAAATTCTGGCCGACATTTAATTTAACGTATATGCAAAAAGTGAAAAGTAAATCATTTATCATCATGACTGCAATTTTTATGATTTTAATCTTTGCATTAAGTAACATCGACAAAATTATTGATTTCTTTGATAACGATAGTAAAGTTGTTGCGATACAAACAGATAACGACATGATCTATAAAGTGTTAGAAAAGCAATATAAACAAAACGACGATATTGAAAAAGTAGAAAAAGTTTCACTCGAAAAAGGTAAAAAAGGTGTTAAAGACGAAAAATATAAACGTTTAATTCAAGTAAACGTGAACGGTGAAAAAGTAGATGGCACAATTTATGAAAAAGGCAATGTAAGTGAAAGTGAGAAAATGACCTTACAATCAACGCTTAGCCAAATGCAATCATCATTAACAGCTCAAAAATTAAATCTGTCAGAAAAAGATTTAAAAACGTTAAATACACCGAGTGATGTGAAGACAGAAGAAATTAAAACGAATGATGAAAAACAATCTAGTGATATTGATCCGAAAGTTCAAGCATTAAACTCAGCAGTTGTTTACATCATCATTTTCTTATCATTCTTTATCACAATCAATTACGCTAACCAGATCGGTTCAGAAATTGCGACTGAAAAAACAACACGTGTGATTGAAATGATTGTTACAAGTGTGAAACCGTCGATTCATGTGTCAGCGAAAATTCTTGCAATCATCGCAGTTGCATTTACACAAATATTCTTTATCATACTGGCAATTGTAATTAGTATATTCGCATTTGATTTGAAAGGATTATTTGAGTCAGCTGGCGTTGAATATGGCCCTGAGACGACGAGAATCATTATTTATGGCGCAGTTTACTTAATTTTGGGTGTTGTATCCTATATTTCATTAGCGGCTATTCTAGGGGCATTAACGAGCCGTATAGAAGATCTTGCTCAATCTATGATGCCAGTTACATTTATTTCATTAGCGGCATTCTATATTGCGATATTTAGTATTTCAAACCCAGATACGATGCTTGTAAAAGTGACAAGCTTCATTCCGATGTTATCGCCAATGGTCATGTTACTAAGAACTACATCAGAATCAACTCCTGAATGGCATTTACTTTTAGGAATTGTCGTTTCAGTCGTTACATGTATCATTCTACTGGTGTTTGCAGCGAAAACGTATCGTGGTAGCGTGCTCACTTATGAAAAAGGCGTTATCAAAAATTTAAAAAATGCATTAAATATTACTAAATAATTTTTACGAAAATATTAATCACCATTTTGTCACAAAACCTTAATGAATTTTTAGTGAATGATATAGAATTTCTTTAAGTGATAGTATAAAATTTATATTATCAACAAAAGAAATTGAGGGATTAATATGGCGAATAAAAATAGTAACAGTAATATTATGTTTTTAATGATAGCAATACTTGTTGTTGTCGTAGGTATCGTATTGCTTGTTGTGTTTGGTGGAAGCGGAAGTGACAACAAAGAAGATAGTCTATTTGATAGAACTGTTAAAGCCACAGACTTATCAAAAGATACAAAAGATAATCCAACACATAAAAAAGACAAAGCTAAAGTTCAAATAGTTGAATTTGGAGATTTTAAATGTCCAGCATGTAAAGCATTTGAAACGAATTACATGGATCAAATTGAAAAAGATTATATCGATAAAGACAAAGTGGAATATAGATTTGTGAACGCACCATTCCACGGTGAAGGATCTGAAGTTGGTGGTGCATCAGCACATGCTGTTTATAAAATCGCACCTGATGCATATTGGGATTTCCACAGAGCATTATTTGAAGCTCAACCAGATGACCATAATGCAGAAACAGACGATGAATGGTTAGATCTTAAAGTAGTCCAAAAAGCAGTAGATGGATTAGATATTGATAAATCTAAAAAAGATCAAATCATGAAATTAGTGAAAGATAGAAATTCAGAGTCTTATAAACAAATGAAAAATGATTCAGATTTAACAAATAAATACGATGTAGATGTTACACCTACAATTGTGGTAGACGGTAAAGTATTATCAGATCCAATGGATTACGACAAAGTTTCTAAAGCAATCGATCAAGCGATAGAAAAGAAAAATAAATAAAAATAGGTGATATATTTGAAGCAACAATATGCACTATTTATTTCCTGGGTAATAGCTTTAGTAGCTATGTTAGGTAGTTTATACTTTAGTGAGATACGACAATTTGTTCCTTGTACAATGTGCTGGTATCAAAGAATCTGTATGTATCCACTCGTGTTAATACTCGGAATAGGCTCATTCCAAAATGATTATAATGTTAAAAAAATAGCACTACCTTTATCAATCATTGGACTATTGATATCCACATGGCATTACTTAGAGCAAAAAGTACCAGGATTTGCTGAAATCAAACCATGTACACAAGGTGTTCCATGTTCATCAGAATATATCAATGTATTTGGATTCATCACAATTCCATTTTTAGCAGGAACAGCATTCTTGTTAATCAGTTTGATTTTGATTTTCACAAAGAAAGATAAAGCAATATAAATATTTAGAAGGGCTGAGACAAACATCATTGTCTCAGCTTTTTTGTGTGAAAGTGTAAGGATAGGGCGCTATAGTTACAAAAGTTGGTCGAAGTGTAACTAACGAACACAATAGTATTTCACTATGTTCTTTAGCTATACTTTTTTGATTTTATTATGAAAATAATGTTTAAGTTCCGGACTTAATTTTTCACTTAGAATATAAATATTTTGAAGATTAATTTATCTTAAAATGAATTGTGCGTAAAAGCATGATTTTTTGGTGGAAAAAAGGTATAATATAGAGATGACTAATTAAGATTGGAGTGAAGATAGTGGTACAAGATATCTCAGTAAAAGACGATATTACTTTAGGTCAATTCCTAAAAAATGAAGGCGTCATTGGAACGGGTGGTCAGGCTAAATGGTTCCTCCAAGATGAAGAAGTATTAATAAATGGTGAACGTGAAACTCGTCGTGGCAAAAAATTACATGATGGTGATTTAGTCGAAATTCCTTCTGAAGGTCAATTTCGTATTAACCATCTCAGTGAATAGATTATGATATTACAGAAACTTACTTTAACTCATTATAGAAATTATGATAAATGTACGCTTGATTTTAATTCCAATGTTAATATTTTAATTGGTGAGAACGCGCAAGGTAAGACGAATTTATTAGAATCTATCTATACTTTAGCACTAGCTAAAAGTCATAGGACTTCGAATGATAAAGAACTCATACAGTTTGGTGAAGAGTATGGTAAAATAGAAGGTGAACTAAGTTATCGCCATGGCTCAATGCCTATTTCTTTAATCATTACGAAAAAAGGCAAAAAGGCGAGAGTTAATCATCTAGAACAGAGCCGATTAACGCAGTATATTGGTCACTTAAATGTGGTGTTGTTCGCACCAGAAGATTTAAATATTGTAAAAGGTAGCCCGCAAATCAGACGACGTTTTATTGATATGGAACTCGGTCAGATGTCTGCGGTCTATTTAAATCATTTATCTAATTATCAAAGATTACTTAAACAAAAAAATCATTACCTCAAACAATTACAAATTGGGAAAATGAAAGATCGAACGATGTTAGAAGTATTCAATGAACAATTTTCAGAAGCGGCAGCCAATGTGACTTTGAAACGTGCGCACTTTATTCGTGAATTAGAAAAGATTGCCGAAGTGATTCATCAAGGCATTACGAGCGAAAAAGAAAGTTTAAAGGTTCAATATGAGCCGAATATTAAACTGTCAGAAACATATCAAGATGTAACTGAACTGAAAGATGCTTTTTGTTCGTTGCTTAATGATTCAATGGATAAAGAGATTGAACGTGGAAGTGCACGCTTTGGACCGCATAGAGACGACATTAGTTTTCATGTTAATGATATGAATGTACAAACTTATGGTTCTCAAGGACAGCAACGTACGACAGCATTATCCATAAAGCTTGCTGAGATTGAGTTGATTAATCAAGTTGTTGGTGAATATCCAATTCTACTGTTAGACGATGTGCTAAGTGAACTTGATGATAATCGACAAACCCATTTATTAAGTACAATTCAAGAGAAGGTACAAACGTTTGTAACAACAACATCTGTTGATGGAATAGAGCATGAGATTATGAAAGATGCCAAGGTATTTAACGTATCTAAAGGCAATATTATTGAGTAGATGAAAGTGAAGGTGGAAATACGTGTCAGAACAAAATAACGCTTCAAGTTATGGTGCAGATCAGATACAAGTATTAGAAGGTTTAGAGGCAGTCCGTAAACGCCCTGGTATGTATATAGGTTCTACATCTGCAAGAGGATTACATCATCTCGTTTGGGAAATTGTAGATAACAGTATCGATGAAGCATTAGCTGGATATGCAGATCATGTTGAACTTGTAATAGAAAAGGACAATTGGATTAAAGTAACAGATAACGGTAGAGGTATACCTGTTGATATTCAAGAGAAAATGGGACGTCCTGCTGTAGAAGTTATCTTAACAGTACTTCATGCCGGTGGTAAATTTGGCGGTGGCGGATACAAAGTATCTGGTGGTTTACATGGTGTAGGTTCATCTGTCGTAAATGCGCTATCTTCTAATTTAGAAGTTTACGTTCACCTTAACAATAAAATTTATCATCAAGCCTATGAAAGAGGTGTACCAGCATTTGATTTGAAAGTCATTGGTGACACAGATCATACAGGTACAACAATACGCTTTAAAGCTGACGGTGAAATCTTTACTGAAACAACTGAATATGACTATGAAACATTACAAAAACGTATTCGTGAATTAGCATTCTTAAATAAAGGTATCCAAATTTCATTGAGAGATGAAAGAGATGACGAAAACATTCAAGAAGATTCATACCACTATGAAGGCGGTATTAAATCTTATGTTGAAATGTTAAATAAATCTAAAGAAGTACTTTATGATGAGCCAATCTATATTCACGATACTAAAGATGACGTAGAAGTTGAGATTGCCATTCAATATAACAATGGTTTTGCGACGAATTTATTAACTTATGCGAACAACATTCATACTTATGAAGGTGGTACGCATGAGGATGGATTTAAACGTGCATTAACGCGTGTTATTAACAGCTATGGTATTAAGAACAAGCTTCTTAAAGAAGGCGAAGAAAAGCTATCTGGTGAAGACGTACGTGAAGGTATGACAGCTGTTGTATCTGTTAAACACGGTGATCCACAATTCGAAGGTCAAACAAAGACTAAATTAGGTAACTCAGAAGTACGTCAAATCGTTGATAAATTATTCTCTGAACTCTTTGAACGTTTCTTATTAGAGAATCCAAACGTGGCAAGAATTATTGTAGATAAAGGTGTGATGGCTTCTAGAGCACGTCTTGCCGCTAAAAAAGCGAGAGAAGTTACAAGACGTAAATCAGCATTAGAAGTATCAAGCTTACCTGGTAAACTTGCAGATTGTTCAAGTAAGAAACCTGAAGAATGTGAATTATACATCGTTGAGGGTGACTCTGCCGGGGGGTCTGCTAAATTAGGTCGTGACTCTAAGACACAAGCGATTCTACCGCTACGTGGTAAAATTTTAAACGTTGAAAAAGCACGTTTAGATAGAATTTTAGGTAATAACGAAATTCGTGCCATGATTACAGGTCTAGGAACAGGTATTGGTGGAGAGTTTGATATTAGTAAAGCGAGATATCATAAATTAGTTATTATGACAGATGCCGATGTCGATGGTGCACATATTAGAACGTTATTATTAACATTCTTCTATAGATTTATGAGACCACTTATTGAAGCGGGTTATGTATACATTGCACAACCACCTTTATACAAAGTAGAACAAGGTAAGAAAAAATATTATGTATTTAACGATAGAGAATTAGATAAATTAAAAGAAGAACTTAGCTCAACACCGAAATTGTCTATAGCACGTTATAAAGGTCTTGGAGAGATGAATGCTGATCAATTGTGGGAAACAACAATGAATCCTGAACATCGTTCAATGCTTCAAGTAACACTAACAGATGCGATAGAAGCTGACGAAACTTTTGAAATGCTTATGGGAGATGTTGTTGAGTTTCGTCGTCAATTTATTGAAGAAAATGCCGAATACGCAACGTTAGATATATAAAGCATCATTTACGATTTAAGGAGGATATGATTAATGGCTGAAATACCACAATCAAGAGTTAGTGAACGTAACATCAGTAAAGAAATGAAAGAATCATTCTTAGACTATGCAATGAGTGTAATTGTATCTCGTGCATTACCCGATGTTAGAGACGGTTTAAAACCAGTTCATAGACGTATTTTATATGGTATGAATGATCAAGGTATGACTTCAGACAAACCTTACAAGAAGTCTGCACGTATTGTTGGTGACGTAATGGGTAAATATCACCCACACGGTGACTTATCTATTTATGAAGCAATGGTACGTATGGCACAAGACTTTAGTTATAGATATCCATTAGTAGATGGCCAAGGGAACTTTGGTTCTATGGATGGTGATGGTGCTGCTGCAATGCGTTATACAGAAGCACGTATGGCTAAAATTACAAGTGAATTATTAAGAGATATCAATAAAGATACAATTGATTTCCAAGACAACTACGATGGTAACGAAAGAGAGCCGGTAGTCTTACCTGCAAGATTCCCTAATTTATTGGTGAATGGTACATCAGGTATCGCAGTTGGTATGGCAACAAATATTCCACCTCATAACTTAAATGAAGTTATAGACGGCGTATTAGCGCTTAGTCATAACCCAGAAATTACGACAAATGAGTTAATGGATATCGTTCATGGTCCTGACTTCCCAACAGCTGGTTTAATTATGGGTAGAAGTGGCATTAGACGTGCATACGAAACTGGTCGTGGATCAATCTTAATGAGAGCACGTTCTGAAATCGAAGTTATGAAAAATGGTAAAGAACGTATCGTCATTTCTGAAATACCTTACCAAGTTAATAAAGCAAGATTAATCGAGAAAATTGCTGAATTAGCACGCGATAAGAAAATTGAAGGTATTACAGACTTAAGAGATGAAACAAGCTTAAAAGTCGGTGTACGTATAGTTATAGAAGTTAGAAAAGATGCGAATGCTAATGTTATTCTTAACAATCTATACAAACAAACACCATTACAAACATCATTTGGTGTGAATATGATTGCATTAGTCGATGGTAAACCTAAATTATTAGGCTTACGTGCAGTTCTATATCATTATTTAGAACACCAAAAAGATGTCGTAACAAGACGTACGAAATATAACTTGAAAAAAGCTCAAGATAGAGCGCATATTCTAGAAGGTTTAAGAATCGCATTAGATCATATCGATGAAATCATTACATTAATTCGTGAATCACAAAGTGACTCAGAAGCGATGGAAGGTTTACAAAATCGTTTCAACCTTTCTGAAAGACAAGCGCAAGCGATTTTAGATATGCGTTTACGTCGTTTAACTGGTTTAGAACGCGACAAAATCGAAAAAGAATATCAAGATTTACTTAAACTTATTGAAGAATTAAAAGAGATTTTACGTGATGAAGAAAAATTACTAGAAATCATTCGAGAAGAAATTACTGAAATAAGAGATAAATATGGTGATGAGCGTCGTACAGAAATTACGGCAGCAGGTCTTGATCAAATTGAAGATGAAGACTTAATCCCAGAAGAACAAATCGTTATTTCATTAAGTCATAACAACTATATTAAACGATTACCAGTATCTACATATCGTTCACAAAATAGAGGTGGACGTGGTGTACAAGGTATGAATACGATAGAAGATGACTTTGTTAGCCAACTCGTAACATTAAGTACACATGATAACGTCTTATTCTTTACGAATAAAGGTCGTGTCTACAAACTTAAAGGTTACGAAATTCCTGAAATGTCTAGACAATCTAAAGGCTTACCAATCGTTAATGCATTAGAAATCGAAAAAGATGAAATGATTAGTACGATGATAGCTGTTAAAGACTTATCAAGTGAAGAAGATTATTTAGTCTTTGCTACTAAACATGGTACAGTTAAACGTTCTAAATTATCTAATTTCTCACGTATTAACAAAAATGGTAAAATCGCGATCAACTTTAAAGAAGGCGACGAGCTTATTGCGGTTAGACTGACAGATGGTACGAAAGAAATCATTATTGGTACGAAACATGCATCATTAATACGCTTTGATGAATCTAAATTACGCCCATTAGGAAGAACAGCAGCGGGTGTGAAAGGTATTACATTAAGAGAAGATGATGAAGTTATCGGATTAGATGTTACAGATGAAGATCAACAAGATGAAATACTTATCGTAACTGAAAAAGGTTATGGTAAACGTACGTCAGCTGATCAATATCGTATCTCTAATAGAGGTGGTAAAGGTATTAAGACTGCCACTCTAACTGAGAAGAATGGTAACCTTGTTTGTATCACAACAGTCAACGGTGACGAAGACTTAATGATTGTTACAAATTCAGGTGTCATCATTAGATTACACGTAGCAGATATCTCTCAAAATGGTAGAAGTGCTCAAGGTGTAAGATTAATCCGTTTAGGTGATAATCAACATGTTGCAACAGTAGCTAAAGTTGAGCCAGACGAAGATGAAATTGCAGAATCACCTGTTGAAGGAGTGTTAGAAGAAACAACAGAAACTGAAGCTGTTGAAACTGACGCACAAGAAGGTAAAGAAGATTTAAGAGAAGACTTCATGGAACGTGTAAATGAAGACATCGAAGAACAAGATAACGACGAAGAATAATATATAAAAAGAAGCATATCACAAGCTTACTGATGAGCATCAGTAGCGTGATATGCTTTTTTATTTTGAATATTTAAGCTTCGAATGATTTCATAGCATATGGAATTTCATCTATAAGTTTTGATGGTGGTACGATATACATATCTTTAGAAAGCTTTTCACCAATATAACTGTGAATATACGTTGCGTTAATAACCGCTTCTTCTAAATCAAATTGTCCAACGAAACTTGTGATCATTCCTGCTAACGTATCTCCCATTCCACCTGTTGCCATAGCAGGTGTACCAATAGATAATTTATATTCATGATCTTTAAAGAATAATTCAGTACCATGTTTTTTCAATACGACTGTTGCATTTAACGCATCAACCGCTTCTTTATTGTTTTCATATGTTTGTTCTTCAATCGGGATATTACTCAGTCTTTCCCATTCTTTTTGGTGAGGTGTAAAGATAATCTCACATTCAGGTAAAGTATGCTTTAACTTACTTAAAATCGTAATAGCATCTCCATCAATAATTAATGTTTGGTGTGGCTGAATATTTTGGAATAGAAATGTTAATGTGTTATTCCCTTTAAAATCTAAACCGAGACCTGGACCTATTAAAATACAATCCGATTGCTCAATTAATTTAGAAAGCTTTTTTAAATCCGTGATATCTGAAACCATTGCTTCAGGACATCTTGAATGTAATGCAGCAAAATTGGATGAATGTGTAGAAACAGTTATAAGTCCACTACCACTAAATACACAAGCCCTCGCTGCTAAAATAATTGCGCCACCTAAATTAGCGTTACCTCCGATTAATAATATCCTACCATAATCCCCTTTATGAGATTCTTGTTCTCTTTTTGGAATTGTGACAGATGAAATAGTCTTCATATTAACCCACCTTCAAATAATTGTACGATTTATTATGCCACTTAAAGTTGAAATTGAACAGAGAATTTTCCAAAACGTAACAAATAAATTACTTTAACAGGCTAATATATTAATCAATCACTGAGTTATGGATGTGCTAAAAAGTATTGTCAGAAAATTTATGAAAGCGTATACTTAATATAAATATAGACATTAGTTATTAGATGAGATAGGAGCTTTCACATGACTGAACAAATATCAATTGGAAAGTACGCTACGTTATTAACGATCACAGATGAGCAAACGGCAAAACAATTAATGCCTCAATGTCATGATATGCAATTTATTGTAGGCAAAATTGGCACAATGTCATTAAATAAAATCATTGCATCTGTTGAAACAGCGGCTAGAAGACAAGGGATTATTTCGGAAAGTCAGTATAGAGAAACACACGCGTTATACCATGCGATTTTAGAAGCGGTGAATGGTATTACAAGAGGTGAATTATCTATTGGTGAAATTATGCGAACGGTTGGCTTAAAGTTTTCAATAGTTAGAGGTTATCCTTACCAAGATAAAGCAGAAGGTGAATGGATAGCTGTGAGTTTGTACGGTACAATCGGAGCACCTATAAAAGGTAAAGAACATGAAACAATTGGGTTAGGTATCAATCATATATAAGACATAGAAACACCTACTAGATATTAGATATAAGAAAGGTGCAACAAATTTTGATTTGTTGTATTTTTTTGTGTCCTAAAAAGGAGTGTTTTCAGTGAACTTAGTATTGAATGGTAAAGATTTAACAATTCAAGACATTAAACAATTTTTGAAAGAAGATGGTCAAATATCCATTTCAGAAGAAGCATTAGTTAATGTCAGAAAAAGTCGTGAAACAGTAGAAAAAATCATTAAAAATAAAGAAACGATTTATGGTATTACGACTGGTTTCGGATTATTTAGTGATGTATTAATAGAAAAAGAAAAATACAACGATTTACAAGTCAATTTAATCCGTTCTCATTCATGTGGTACGGGTAAACCTTTTCCAGATAATGTGTCATTAATCATGATGGTCTTAAGGTTAAATACAATGTTAAAAGGCCATTCAGGTGTAACAGAAAAACTTGTTTCGTTATTAGTAGAATTTATTAATAGAAGAATTATTCCTGTCATACCTGAGCAAGGATCATTAGGTGCTTCAGGAGATTTAGCACCATTATCTCACTTAGCTTTAGCGTTAATTGGTGAAGGAGACGTCCATTATAAAGGTGAAACTAGAAATGCGAAAGAAGTCTTACACGAAGTAGGATTGGAACCACATTCGTTACAAGCGAAAGAAGGATTAGCCCTTATAAACGGTACACAAGCGATGACATCTCAAGGTGTGATTGCATATATTGAAGCTGAAAATATTGCATATCACGCAGAATGGATTGCTGCATTAACACATCAAGCATTGAACGGTATCGTAGACGCATATGATGAGCATGTGCATATCGTCAGAAACTTTAATGAACAAGTTGAAGTAGCAGAGCGTATGAGAAATTGGTTAGAAGGTTCTAAATTAACAACTAGACAAGGTGAAGTCCGTGTACAAGATGCATACACATTGAGATGTATACCACAAATACACGGTGCAAGCTTCCAAGTATTAAATTATGTAAAAGAAAAATTAGAATTAGAAATGAACGCAGCAAATGATAATCCATTAATATTTGATAACGATGATGAAACACTCGTAATTTCAGGCGGTAACTTCCACGGACAGCCAATAGCATTTGCCGTAGATTTCTTGAAAATTGGTGTCGCTGAGTTAGCGAATGTATCAGAAAGAAGACTTGAAAGATTAGTTAATCCACAACTCAATGGCGGATTACCAGCATTCTTAAGTCCAGAGCCAGGCTTACAAAGTGGTGCAATGATCATGCAATACGCAGCAGCATCACTCGTATCAGAGAATAAGACATTAGCACATCCAGCAAGTGTGGATTCAATCCCATCATCTGCAAACCAAGAAGACCATGTATCAATGGGAACAATAGGCGCAAGACATGCATATCAAATCATACAGAACGTACGAAGAGTTATATCTATAGAATGTATTATCGCGCTGCAAGCAGTAGAAATTAAAGGTGTAGACAAACTATCACCGAAGACAAAAGCAAAATACGAAGAACTAAGATCAATCGTACCTTCAATCACACAAGATAGAGTATTCCATCATGATATAGAGAAAGTTTGTGAATATTTAAGATAGTTATTATACAAACAAAGGGGTGTTGTGATGAGAAATCAGCATCAAAACAACAAAGGTAAGGATATGTGGAGATTTTATGTATTTAGTCTGTTAGGTATTGTATTGTTCTTTGTACCTATAACGATTGGTAAAAATAATACGATACTAGTAGATCACATACATTTGGGCGTACGTTCATTATTAGGTGAATATACTGCTTATTACGCACTAATCATTATATTGATTGGCGCAATATTACCTGTCATAAGAATGGATTTTAAAAAGTCAGTTACAGATTTAATTTTAGTATTAGTCAAAATTATCGGCGCAATTATTGGTTGTATGTATGTCTTTAAAATTGGTCCGAAACTATTATTTGAGCCTAACTACGGTCCGTTCTTATTTGAAAAGTTATTGTTACCACTCAGTATATTGATTCCAGTAGGTGCTATTGCATTATCATTTTTAGTGGGTTATGGACTCTTAGAATTTATTGGTGTCTTTATGCAACCTGTTATGAGACCGATATTTAAGACACCTGGTAAGTCTGCTGTTGATGCAGTAGCTTCATTTGTAGGGAGTTATTCATTAGGATTACTGATTACAAATAGAGTTTATAAAGATGGTATGTATAACAAGAAAGAAGCGGTCATAATTGCGACTGGTTTTTCTACAGTATCAGCAACATTTATGGTAATTGTCGCAAGAACACTAGATTTAATGGATATGTGGAATTTGTTCTTCTGGTCGACGTTAGTTATCACATTTGCAGTGACTGCAATTTCTGCACATCTACCACCGATTTCAAGTGAATCGGAAGCTTATTATCAGGACCAAGAAGGTCAAAAAGAAGTAAAAGTGCAAGGCAATTATTTAAAAACAGCTTATGAAGAAGCGAAGAGACAATCACACCAATCATTATCATTATTTAAAAATATCATGACCAACTTAAAAGATGGTATAGAGATGACGATGGCGATACTACCTTCTATTCTTTCAATTGGATTTCTAGGTTTAGTATTAGCTAATTTCACACCTATTATTGATTGGTTAAGTTATATATTTTATCCATTTATCTATATATTTCCGATAGATGATAAAGCATTGTTAGCAAAAGCTTCAACAATTTCAATTATAGAAATGTTTTTACCTTCTCTTCTAGTTGTTAAAGCATCAATTGAAGTGAAGTTCGTTACAGCAATTACGAGTATCTCAGCAATTATATTCTTCTCTGCTTTGGTACCTTGTATTTTAGCAACAGATATCAAAATTCCAATATGGAAGTTAGTAGTGATTTGGTTTATCCGTGTCGCACTTACTTTATTAATTGCGATACCGTTTAGTTTATTAATTTTTTAGTAAAGGGGAAATGAAATATGTCTAGAGCGATTAAAGCGAAAAAAGGTTTGGAAATTGAGTGTAAAGGTTGGGAGCAAGAAGCGGTTTTAAGAATGTTATACAACAACCTTGATCCTGAGGTTGCGGAACATCCTGAGAAGTTAGTTGTATATGGTGGTATTGGTAAAGCAGCGCGTAACTGGGAAAGTTTCGACGCGATAGTTGATACGTTAAGAAGATTAGAAAATGATGAAACGATGCTTGTTCAATCTGGTAAGCCAGTTGCTGTTTTCAAAACACATGAAGAAGCACCGCGTGTATTATTATCAAACTCTGTATTAGTACCTAAATGGGCTAACTGGGAACATTTCCATGAATTAGATAAAAAAGGGCTTATGATGTACGGTCAAATGACTGCTGGTAGCTGGATCTATATTGGTTCTCAAGGTATTGTTCAAGGTACTTACGAAACATTTGCTGAATGTGCGAACCAGCATTTTGGAGGATCATTAGAAGGTACGATTACGTTAACTGCTGGATTAGGCGGTATGGGTGGTGCTCAACCATTAGCTGTAACGATGAATGGTGGGGTCGCTATCTGTGTAGACGTCGATCCGTCTAGAATTGAAAAACGTATCGAAACAAGATATTGTGATGTTATGACTGATTCAATAGATGAAGCTTTAGAAAAAGCAGAAGAAGCTAAAAAAGCGGGTAAATCTTTATCAATAGGTTTAGTAGGAAATGCTGCTGAAATTCATCATGAAATCTTAAATAGAGGATTTAAAATTGATATCGTGACTGACCAAACTTCTGCACATGATCCATTGAATGGCTATGTTCCTGAAGGATATTCACTTGAAGAAGCAGATAAACTTCGTGAAAGTGACCCTAAAAAATATGTTGAATTATCTTCAGCATCTATGAAAAAACACGTTGAAGCAATGTTATTATTCCAAAAAAATGGTGCCGTTGCATTTGACTATGGTAATAATATTAGACAAGTAGCATTTGATGAAGGTTTAGAAAATGCATTTGATTTCCCAGGATTCGTACCTGCATATATCCGTCCGTTATTCTGTGAAGGTAAAGGACCATTTAGATTTGCTGCTTTAAGTGGTGACCCTAAAGATATTGAAAGAGCAGACGAATTAATGCGCGAACTCTTCCCTGAAGATGAAAAATTAATGCGCTGGTTAGATATGGCAAGTGAAAAAATTGCTTTCCAAGGCTTACCTTCAAGAATTGCATGGCTTGGTTATGGCGAACGTGCAAAAATGGGATTAGCATTAAATGAACTTGTTAGAAAAGGTGAAATTTCAGCACCAATCGTTATTGGACGTGACCACTTAGATTCAGGTTCAGTAGCATCACCAAACAGAGAAACTGAATCAATGAAAGACGGATCAGATGCTGTAGGTGACTGGGCAATCTTAAATGCACTTGTAAACACAGCTGCAGGTGGTTCTTGGATTTCAGTTCACCATGGTGGTGGTGTAGGTATGGGTTACTCATTACACGCTGGTATGGTCGTTGTAGCAGACGGTAGTGAACGTGCAGATAGAAGATTAGGTAGAGTATTAACAACTGACCCAGGTATGGGTGTAGCAAGACATGCTGATGCAGGGTATGACATTGCAATTGATACTGCAAAAGAAAGAAACGTAGATATTCCAATGTTAAAGGAGAAAGATAACCATGAATGATATCATAATCCAACATATAGGCGAATTAATTTTGCCGAAGAAGACTGACGGACCTCTTAAAGGAAAAGCTTTAAATGAATTAAATATTATCAAGAATGGCACAGTTGTCATAAATGAAGGTAAAGTCGTTTATGCAGGTGAACATACTGAAGAATTTGAAGCTAAAGAAGTCATTGATGCCACTCATAAAGTCGTATCACCAGGTTTAGTAGATGCACATACACACTTAGTATTTGGCGGGTCTAGAGAACATGAAATGGCACTTAAACAACAAGGGGTAAGTTATCTTGATATCTTGAAACAAGGTGGCGGAATTTTAAGTACGGTTGAAGCTACTCGTGAATCAAGTGAAGAAACACTATACGAAAAATCTAAAAAAGAAATTATTAGAATGATTCAATTCGGTACGACAACTGTAGAAGCTAAAAGTGGTTATGGTTTAGATAAAGCAACTGAATTAAAACAATTAAATGTGGCACACCAATTAGCGCAAGATTTACCGATTCGAATGAAACATACATTTTTAGGACCACACGCAGTGCCTAAAGATGCGAAAGACAATGCAACATTCTTACAAGAAATGATTGATTTATTAGACGATGTGAAAGATAAAGCTGACTTCGCGGATATCTTCTGTGAAACAGGTGTATTCACAATTGAAGAATCAAGACGTTATATGCAAGCGGCAAAAGATAAAGGTTTAAAAGTTAAAATTCATGCTGATGAAATCGATCCACTTGGTGGACTAGGATTAGCGATAGATGAGGGTGCAATATCTGCAGACCATCTCGTAGCTTCTAGTGAAGAAGATAAGGCAGCGTTAAAAGACAGTGACACTGTAGCCGTACTATTGCCAGGCACAACATTCTATTTAGGTAAAGATCAATATGCAGATGCAAGAGGTATGATTGATCATAACGGTGCAGTAGCAATTGCGACTGACTTCAATCCAGGTAGCTGTGTGACGGACAACCTTCAACTTGTAATGAGCATTGCGGCATTAAAGCTTAAACTGACGCCTAATGAAATTTGGAATGCTGTCACTGTTAATGCAGCTAAAGCAATTGGTGCAGAAGCAGGTACACTTGAAGTTGGCGATCAAGCTGATGTAGTCGTATGGGATATTCCAAACCATGAATATTTACCATATCATTACGGTGTAAACCATGCTGAAACAGTGATCATTAACGGTAAAAAAGTCTATGAAAATACAGGTCTCTTGACTGAATCATAAGTATAGCTTGAAAATATGATATCAATTTGATATATTTATGTTAATTTAATAACTATATTGTTTAGGAATAAGTAATTTAAGCGTACATGTATAGAGAGCTTGTGGTTGGTGCAAACAAGTCATGAAACTTAAACGAATCTATCCTTTTAAGAAGAACAATCGGTAGAAACCGTTATATGACTTAGAGTGCAGTTTTTAATAACTGTTAAATAGGGTGGCAACGCGTAAGCACCACGTCCCTTGTGTAACAACGAGGAACGTGGTGCTTTTTTCTTAAACAATTATAGTATAAGAGGGAGGAAATATTATGTTAGACATTAGATTAATTAGGTCTGAACCGGAATTTGTTAAAGATAAAGTAGCCAAAAGAGGTGACGATCCAAAGGTCATCGATGAAATTTTAGAATTAGACAAAAAGCGCCGTGAACTCATCGCTCAAACAGAAGAACTTAAATCACGACGTAATAAAGTAAGCGGGGAAATTGCGCAGAAGAAACGCAATAAAGAAAATGCAGACGATGTTATTTTAGAAATGCGTCAAGTTGGCGATCAAATTAAAGAAATCGACCAAAATTTAAATCAATTAAATGAAGATGTTACGTACAGATTAGTAAGAATTCCTAATTTAATTAGTGATGAAACACCAGTTGGTAAAGATGAAGATGATAATGTAGAAGTACGTAAATGGGGTACACCACGTCAATTTGATTTTGAATCTAAAGCGCATTGGGACTTAGTTGAAAGTCTTAAAATGGCAGACTTTGAAAGAGCTGCTAAAGTATCAGGTGCACGCTTCGTATTCTTAACAGGTCAAGGAGCACAACTTGAAAGAGCACTTATGAACTTCATGGTAACGATGCATACAACGCAACATGGTTATACTGAAATGATGGTACCTCAACTTGTAAACGCAGATTCTATGTTTGGTACAAGCCAATTACCTAAATTTGAAGAAGATTTATTCAAAGTAGAAAAAGAAGGCTTATATACAATTCCAACAGCTGAAGTACCTTTAACAAACTTCTATCGTGATGAAGTGTTACAAGATGAACAATTCCCAATTAAATTTACAGGGCAATCTGCATGTTTCAGAAGTGAAGCTGGATCAGCAGGTAGAGATACAAGAGGTTTAATTAGATTACACCAATTTAACAAAGTTGAAATGGTGAGATATGAAAGACCTGAAGATTCATTTAAAGCACTAGAAGAGTTAACTCAACACGCTGAAAATATTTTACAAGCTTTAGAATTACCATACAGAACTGTGAACTTATGTACTGGAGATATTGGATTTGGAAGCTCTAAAACATATGATATAGAAGTATGGCTACCAAGTTACAACGATTATAAAGAAATCAGTTCATGTTCAAATATGACAGATTTCCAAGCACGTAGAGCAAATATTAGATTTAAACGAAACAAAGATGCGAAACCAGAATACGTACACACACTAAACGGAAGTGGTTTAGCAGTAGGTCGTACATTTGCTGCAATCGTTGAAAACTACCAAAATGAAGACGGTACAATCACTGTACCTGAAGTATTAGTACCATTTATGGGCGGCTTAAAAACAATCAAATTATAAATGAGTTAAATCTCTCAAAAAGGGTAATCATATATTGGTTACTCTTTTTTTGATTTAATGCTTGAATATACTTTTTATATTTGATATACTAAGTATACAAAATAAATAAAGGGAGTTTTGACACATGACAAATTTCAATTTCGACAAAGCACACAGTAGTTTAGAATTTACAGTAAAACATTTAATGGTATCTCGCGTTAAAGGTACTTTTGAAGATTATAACGTAGAAGTATCAGGAGATATCAATGACCTTTCTACATTAAAAGCAACAGTTACAATAAAAGCAGATTCAATCAACACTAAAAACGCTGACCGTGACGCTCACTTAAAATCAGCTGACTTCTTTAGTGCAGATGAAAACCCAAATATTACATTTGAAACAAAATCAATCAGTGAAGATTCAATTACAGGTGATTTAACAATCGCTGGTGTAACACACGAAGAAACATTCGACGTTGATTTCAACGGCGTAAGTAAAAACCCATTAAACGGTGAAACAGTAACAGGTTTCGCAGTAACTGGTAAAATCGACCGTGAAAAATATGGCGTATCATTTAACCAAGCATTAGAAACTGGTGGCGTAATGATCGGTAGAGATGTTAAATTCGAAGCAAGTGCAGAATTCGGTTTAAGTGAATAATTCATATAGATAATCAAACAGTAGAAATTCATTCAATTGAATTTCTGCTGTTTTTTATTTGGTTATTTTCCGAATATTTAATCAAGTGTTATTGATAAAGTAATATAGGTATGATAAAACTAATACATATTAAAATTCTTTAGAGGTAAGTAAGACTGAGGTTAGACAAACGTTAGACTTACCTTCAACTGTAGATTGGAGGCATCGTTGTGACAAGTACGAGTATTACGAATAAAGGTTTGTTTCTTCAAGGTGTGAAAGACTGTATACCTACCATGCTTGGGTACTTTAGTGTTGCGCTAGCGTTTGGTATTGTCGGTATTTCATCTGGTTTATCTATTTTGGAAATTGCATTGTTGTCTATTTTTGTCTATGCGGGTGCTGCTCAATTTATTATATGTGCATTGGTCGCCATACACTCCCCTATTTCAGCAATTCTATTGACGGTATTTTTTGTTAACTCAAGAATGTTTCTTCAAAGTTTAGCTTTAGTCCCAGCATTTAAAGGTAATGGTTTCTGGTCGAATATAGGAATAGGTACACTTGTAACGGATGAGTCATTTGGTGTTGCGATTACGAAATATGCGAAAGAGAAATCACTCAATGCGTCTTGGATGCATGGTTTAAATATTTCAGCTTATTTATTATGGATCGTGACATCTATTATTGGTGGTTTAGTCGGTAACTTAATACCTAAACCTGAAATGTTTGGCCTCGATTATGCTTTAACAGCGATGTTTATATTTTTATTGATTGCTCAGTTTGAAACGATACATAAAAGCAAGATCTTAGTATATCTTTATTTAATTTTATTAACGATTGTATGCATGCTTATTCTGACATTATCTATGCCAACTTATTTATCTATTATTGTGTCGACAATTATTGCTTCTGTCGTAGGGGTGGTGTTTGATAAATGAGTATATCGATGTATTTAATTTTAATTACGTTAAGTTGTTTTGTTTTAACTTGGATTATCCGTGTTTCTCCGTTTGTATTGTTATCAAAAGCGGATTTACCTGAAAGTGTGATTAAGTGGTTACAATATGTGCCGGTATGTCTTTTTACGGCATTAATACTAGAAGGCATGTTGAATCAAGAAGGCAATGCTGGATTTACGCTTAATTTTGAGAGCATTATTGTCGCGATACCAACGATTCTAATAGCGCTCATATTTAGGAGTTTAACGATTACAGTTATAGCCGGTATGTTTATTATGGCGATTGTGAGATTAGTCTTTTAATTTCATTCGTTAACTTATTGAAAGAATTGCTCATTTCTAGTATTCTTAATATAAATTACATAGCAAAGCTTATTCAGAGAAGTTGAGGGAATTGGCCCGACGACACTTCAGCAACCGGTCATAACAGATACGGTGCTACTACCAACGAGTATACTCGCATAATAAGGATGATGAGGACTTCTTACTTCTTTGACGAGTAAGAAGTCTTTCAATTTAAATAAGAGGGGGTTTTAATGTGATTATTTCTCGAGAAACAGGCATAGTAGATCTTGGACATTTTGAAACAGAATCTGGTGAAGTGATTGATAACTTGAAACTTCAATATGAGTATGTGGGTTATAAAGGCCAGCCACTCGTTGTAGTTTGTCATGCGTTAACTGGCAACCATTTAACATATGGTGATGATGAGCATGCAGGTTGGTGGCGTGAAATTATAGATGGCGGTTACCTTTCAATTAATGATTATCAATTTATAACATTTAATGTAATTGGCAGTCCTTATGGATCAAGTTCAAGGTTGAATACACCTGATTTCCCAGAACATTTGACGATGAGAGACGTTGCAAAAGCAAACATATTAGGATTGAAACAATTTGGTTACGAAAAAATAGATGTATTAATTGGTGGCTCTTTAGGTGGTATGCAAACGTTAGAAATGCTTTATGACGGTTCAATTGAAGTGAAAAAAGCAGTCATATTAGCTGCTACAGAGAAGACTTCATCTTATAGTAGAGCGTTTAATGAAATCGCAAGACAAGTCATTCATATGAACGGGCAAGACGGTTTAAGCATCGCAAGACAGCTTGGCTTTTTAACGTATCGTTCAAGTAAAGATTATGAATCAAGATTCTCTGCAGATGATGTTGTAAGCTACCAAAAATATCAAGGAAATAAATTTAAAGAAGTATTCGATAAAGACTGCTATTTAACATTGTTAGATGTATTAGACAGTCATGACATATTTAGAGGACGTGATGATGTTGAAGAACGTCTACGTCAATTAGAAACGAAAGTATTAACGTTAGGATTTGCGGATGATTTATTATATCCAGATGACCAAGTAAGAGCTTTAGGTCGATTCTTTAAATATCACAGACATTTCTATGTGCCAGACAACGTTGGCCATGATGGATTTTTATTGAATTTTGGAGATTGGGCGCCGAACGTTTATCATTTCTTAAAATTATATAAATTTAAAGCACGCTGATATCAACTTAAAAGTCACCTACATTGTTTTAAAGGATAAAAATCTGTAAAATAGAGAAAGATGTTTAATTTAGATTGGGAAGTGAAAAATTTGTCTTTTAAAGTCGATATAAAAGCGACAATCATAGCAACACTTGTACTAGTTCTAAGTGCCGCTATTATAAACTTTGTACCATTATTAGCAATATTGATCATACCATTTATTACGATACCAGGAACGATTCTTTGGTATCGCTCTAAACCGTCCTTTTTTGTGACGGTTGTCATAACGTTATGTGCAACTGTTCTATTTAATCATGTATTCTTATTAACTGCCATGACACTTGTTATTTTTATGAGTGTATTTATTGGGCAGTTACTTATTGAGCGTACATCTAAAGAACGTATGTTGTATTTAGTGACAACATTTATGAGTATTTTGACGATAGGTAGTGTGTTAATTTTACAAATTACGGGAAACTTACCTTTAACAAGCAAGTTCTTTAGCCAGTACCATGATGTATTACTGTCATATTTCCAAATGGGTGGCAATATTACAACTGAAATTGAAGAATCATTACAAGTTTCATTAGAAATATTACAAGCGAGCATTCCTGGGTATATAGTATTATGGGTATTCTTATTAGTGCTTGTGAATTTAGTTGTGACGTTTCCGATTTTAAGAAAATTCAAAGTCGCAACACCTGTGTTCAGACCATTATTTATGTGGCAAATCAATAGAAGCGTAGCATTTGTTTTTGTGATCACAGTACTTGTGAGTTTGTTTGTCACGAAAGACAATGTCGTCGCGTATGGCATAGTCACTAACTTACAATTTGTGTTAGAATGGGTTATATTTATACAAGCATTATCGTTGTTCCATTTATTTGTAAAAGTTAAAAAATTACCAATTATAGTAGGTGTCATCATCTTTGTATTGGCATTTATATTTAAACCGTTTGCGTACTTATTCGGATTAATGGATATTTGGTTTAACTTGAAACAACGTATAAAAAAGTAAATTGAGGTGAGTTTATGAACCGTCAATCTGTTAAAAAAGCCCTAATATTTCCGTACATAATTATGATGTTATTAGCTTTATTGCTAGTCGTATTCAGTTTTTTTAATTCAATATTTTGGGCGATTATTTCGACGGTTGCTACGATAATTCTAATTGCAGTAAGCATATTTTTTATTAGACAAAGCTTTTTGAAATTAGATTTATATATTGGGAGTTTAGCCGGTAGAATTACGAAAAGTAAAACAAGTGCAGTCAGTGACTTACCAATAGGCGTCATATTATTAGACAAAAATGATCATATCGAATGGATTAATAATTTTGTTAATAAACGATTAGAACGAGACGTTTTAGACGAACCAATTAACGAAGTATTTCCGAATATCTTAAAAAGATTAGAAAATACTTCAGAAGTAGAGATTGAAGAAGGATCATACAAATATAAAGTCACTTATACTGAAGATGAACAGTCTATTTATCTGTTTGATATTACTGAATCTTCCCGTGTATATGAATTATATGAAAATGAAAAACCAATCATAGCAACTATTTTCTTAGATAACTTTGATGAAATTACACAGAACATGAATGACTCTCAACGTTCAGAAATCAATAGTCTGATTACAAGCGTTATAGATGACTGGTCATCACGTTATCAATTGTTTATTAAACGTTATAGTGCCGATCAATTTATCGCGTTATTAAACAAGAGTATATTAGAAGATATCGAAACGTTGAAGTTCAACTTATTAGATGATTTAAGAGATAAGACAAGAGAAATCGGTCACCAATTAACACTGAGTATCGGTATTGGTGAAGGTAGTGAGAACTTAATTGAGTTAGGTGAACTATCACAATCAAGTTTAGACTTAGCACTCGGCCGTGGTGGTGACCAAGTAGCCATTAAAAATAGTAATGGTAACGTGAGATTCTACGGCGGTAAGACTGACCCGATGGAAAAAAGAACGCGAGTACGTGCACGTGTGATATCTCATGCGTTACGAGATATCTTAATTGAAGGTGACAAAGTGATCATTATGGGTCATAAATCACCAGATATGGACGCAATCGGTGCAGCAATCGGTGTATCACGTATTGCGAAGATGAATAATCTTGAATCATATATTGTATTAAACGATTCGGATATTGATAGTACATTAGAACGTGTGATGGCTGAAATAGATGAGAAGCCTGATTTGAAAGAAAGATTTATTACATCAGAAGAAGCTTGGCATGAAATGACACCACGTACAACACTCGTTGTCGTAGATACACATAAACCTGAACTTGTAATTGATGAGAATTTGCTTAATAAAGCAAACAGAAAAGTCGTTATTGACCATCATCGTCGTGGGGAAAGTATTATCTCAAGTCCATTACTTGTGTATATGGAACCTTATGCAAGTTCGACAGCTGAGCTTGTTACAGAGTTGTTAGAATATCAACCAACAGAACATCGTTTAACGAGAATCGAATCAACGATTATGTTAGCCGGTATTATTGTGGATACACGTAACTTCACATTAAGAACAGGATCAAGAACATTTGATGCTGCGAGCTTTTTAAGAAGTCATGGTGCAGATACGATTTTATGTCAGCACTTCTTAAAAGACGATATCGATACGTATATTAAACGTTCAGACTTAATTAAGACAGTTAAATTATTCCGCGGTGGTGTCGCAATTGCACATGGTGAAGACCATGAAACATATCACCCTGTTACAGTTGCACAAGCAGCAGATGAATTGCTTGGCTTAGAAGGTGTAGAAGCATCTTATGTAGTAGCACGAAGATCAGAAGACACAATTGGTATTTCTGCCCGTTCGTTAGGAGAAGTTAACGTACAATTAACGATGGAAGCACTCGGTGGGGGCGGCCACTTATCCAATGCTGCAACTCAAATTAAAAATACAACAGTAGAAAAAGCAATCGAAGCATTAGTTGAGGTTGTTGAATCAGATGAAAAAGGAGTGGAAGAATAATGAAAGTTATTTTCACACAAGATGTTAAAGGTAAAGGTAAAAAAGGTGAAGTGAAAGACGTACCAGTAGGATATGGTCAAAACTATTTAATCAAAAATAATTATGCTGTAGAAGCAACACCTGGAAACCTCAAACAATTAGAACAACAAAACAAACGCCAAGAAGAATTAAAACAACAAGAAATAGAAGATGCTAAAGCACTTGCGGAAAAACTTAAAGAATTAGAAGTTAAAATTCCGGCTAAAACAGGTGAAGGCGGTAAATTATTCGGATCAGTAAGTACGAAACAAATTACGCAAGCATTAGATAAACAACACAAAATCAAAGTTGATAAACGTAAAATGGACTTACCAAATGGTATTCACAGTTTAGGTTATACAAATGTACCAATTAAACTACACAACAAAGTTTCTGGCACATTAAAAGTACATGTTGTTGAAGAATAAAGGCATCAATAAAATGGTCGGTATTTGATTTACCGACCTATTTTAATGCGTTATAATAAAAATTATTAAAAATGGAAAGGAGTAATCAGTATGGATGGTATGGATAATATGATGAACCCAAAACAAATGCCCCATAGTATAGAGGCTGAACAATCTGTTATCGGTGCAATCTTGATTGATCCTGAACTGATTAACTCAACAGGTGAAACATTAATACCTGAAGCTTTCTATCGTGCAAATCATCAACACATATTTAGAGCGATGTTAATGCTAAATGAACAGAATAAAGAAATTGACTCTGTTACATTGATGGACCAGTTAGCAGCAGAATCATTACTAGAAGAAGCGGGCGGTCCAGCCTATTTAGCAGAATTAGCAAATAATGTCCCAACAACAAGAAACATACATTTCTACATAGATATTGTGTTTAAACATGCAGTGAAACGCCAACTCATTCGTGTGGCGGATAGTATTGCTGAAGATGGGTATAATCCTGAACTTGATTTAGAATCATTGTTAGGAGATGCAGAAAAGAGAATTTTAGAGATTTCTGCTTCAAGAGGTACGGAAGGCTTCAAAGATATTAAAGATGTATTAAGTATTGTGTTTGATAATGCTGAACAGCTCGATCAAAATAACGGACAAACACCAGGTATACCAACTGGTTATCGAGATTTAGACCAAATGACAGCAGGATTTAACCGAAATGATTTAATCATTATTGCGGCACGTCCATCAGTAGGTAAGACTGCCTTCGCATTAAATATCGCACAACAAGTTGCAACGCACCAAGACTTGTATTCAGTCGGTATTTTCTCTTTAGAGATGGGTGCCGATCAACTTGCTACACGTATGATATGTAGTACGGGAAATGTCGATTCAAATAGATTGCGTACAGGTTCAATGACTGAAGAAGACTGGAGCAGATTTACAGTTGCAGTAGGTAAACTATCTAGAACGAAAATATTTATCGATGATACACCAGGTATCCGAATTACGGATATTCGTGCTAAATGTCGTAGGCTCAAACAAGAACATGGATTAGATATGATCATGATTGACTACTTACAATTAATTCAAGGTAGTGGATCTCGTAGTTCAGATAATAGACAACAAGAAGTATCAGAAATTTCTCGTATGCTTAAAGCAATCGCAAGAGAATTAGAATGTCCCGTTATTGCGTTAAGTCAGTTATCTCGTGGTGTTGAACAACGACAAGATAAGAGACCAATGATGAGTGATATTCGTGAATCAGGTTCGATTGAGCAAGATGCGGATATCGTTGCTTTCTTATATAGAGATGACTATTATTCAAGAGGCGGCGAAGATGAAGACGGAGAAGCGGTCGATGCGGGTGCACAAGATGAGAATGGTGAAATTGAAATCATTATCGCTAAACAACGTAACGGCCCAACAGGAACCGTTAAACTACACTTCATGAAACAATATAACAAATTCACCGATATTGACTATCAACATGCCGGAATGGAATTTGGATAAAAAAAGTTTTTAAGTTAAAAGACGTACGTTTATTGTATATTATGCAAAAATGTACGTCTTTTGTTTTGTGTAAAGTAACACTTATGTGCTTAAGTTTGTGTTTTTGAAAATGAATAAAATGGTTGTAATCCTTTTAAATACTGTGGTTAAGGTGTTTTTTAGCAATTCTTGCGTGAATAAGAATTGTAATTTGACACTCGTAATCAATGTTCGTTTTTAGTTTGCAATTTAAGGATAGTACTGATAGAATACTTAATGGTTAATGAGAAAAAGCGGAGGTGCTCACATGTCATCAATCGTAGTCGTTGGGACGCAATGGGGAGACGAAGGTAAAGGTAAAATTACAGATTTCTTAGCAGAGGATGCAAACGTTATTGCACGTTTTTCAGGTGGTAACAATGCAGGTCACACAATTAAATTTGATGGAGAAACTTACAAATTGCATTTAGTACCATCAGGTATTTTTTATCAAGAGAAATCAAGTGTTATCGGTAACGGTGTAGTTGTTGATCCAGTAGCTTTATTGAAAGAATTAGATGCTTTAAATGAACGCGGAGTTGCAACAGACAATTTAAGAATTTCAAACCGTGCGCAAGTCATCTTACCATATCATCTTAAACAAGATGAATTAGAAGAAGAAAAACGCGGTGACAACAAAATTGGTACAACTAAAAAGGGTATCGGTCCAGCTTATGTAGATAAAGCACAACGTATCGGTATTCGTATGGCTGATTTATTAGATAAAGAAACTTTTGAAAAACGCTTAAAAGAAAATCTTGAATATAAAAATGAATTATTCGAAAAAATGTTCAACGCTGAAGGTTTCACTTTTGAAGAAATTTTTGAAACTTACTATGGAGCAGGACAACGTTTGAAAGAATATGTAACAGACACAGCTAAATTATTAGATGATGCTTTCGTAAACAATGAAAAAGTATTATTCGAAGGTGCTCAAGGTGTTATGTTAGATATCGACCACGGTACATATCCATTCGTTACTTCAAGTAATCCAATTGCAGGTAACGTTACAGTAGGTGGCGGTGTTGGTCCAACTTACGTATCTAAAGTAATTGGTGTATGTAAAGCTTATACATCTCGTGTAGGAGACGGTCCATTCCCAACAGAATTATTCGATGAAGATGGTCACCATATCCGTGAAGTAGGTCGTGAATACGGTACAACAACTGGAAGACCACGTCGTGTAGGTTGGTTTGACTCAGTAGTTCTACGTCACTCACGCCGTGTAAGTGGTATTACAGATTTATCAATCAACTCAATTGACGTATTAACAGGATTAAAAACAGTTAAAATCTGTACAGCATACGAAATTGACGGTGTTGAAATCACTGAATACCCAGCAAACTTAAACGAATTAGAACGTTGTAAACCAATCTTTGAAGAACTACCAGGTTGGGAAGAAGACATCACAGGATGCCGTTCATTAGAAGAATTACCAGATAACGCACGACGTTATTTAGAACGCATTTCTGAATTATGTAACGTTAAAATTTCTATCTTCTCAGTAGGACCAGATAGAAACCAAACAAACCTATTAGAAAACTTATGGGACTAATAAATAAAGAGAAACCAGCAGATACGTAGCGTACCTGCTGGTTTTTTCATATGTAGAAATGAGTTATAAGGTGTGATGAGGTGGGAGTTGGTTTGGGGTTGGGGTGGGAAAGTGGACGAGATCGTGGACTGGTATGTCAACAAAAACTTAGACAGAATTCATAAGTTTATAAGAGGTTGGTGTTTGATAATTTAATCCTGCATGTAATCTTTGGGAGTGTAAAATAAACTGTGAAGTAGAGTCGTACGTTCTCTACTTACACAGTTTATTTTACACTCCCGCTTAACGCCTGAATAAAGCCAAGAGATGCCTCAAGTCGTGGCTTAAGTACTGAATAAAGCCAAGAAATCGCCTACCAACCTCCACCCAAAAATCCTGCGAACCCAACCCAACTCTCCTCATACATCGCCAGCCTCTCCATAAATTCCCGACCAACCTCACCATCCTCAACCACCTACACCCATCGCCCCTCATCCCACCACAACCCAACAAAAAAAGCATAAAAACTTATCATTTCAAGGTTGTCTACTAACTGCGCTCTAGACACTAACTTAATCAGTCTGCCTAATTAAGACTGTCCGCAATCATAGACGTCTATCTATACTTTGAAATCATAAATTCTTATGCTTGTTACTGTGATTGATTAATGTATTTCTCTTTTCTTAAAGCGTCCGCCTTTTACTTCGCTCACGTCACCGATTGATAGGAATGCGGTGTTATCTATTTCTGTTACGATATCTTTTAGTTTGGATTCTTCTAATCGTGTGATGACACAGAATACGACTTTTTTATCTTCTCCTGTATATGCGCCTTCTCCATTCAGATATGTCACACCTCTACCGAGTCGGTCATTTATGGCTTCTCCGATATCTCTATATGTATCGCTAATGATCCATACGGCTTTTGATTCATCAAATCCTTGAACGGTTACGTCAATCATCTTAGCAGCTATAAAATAAGCAATAACGGAAAACATCGCTGATTCCCAATTGAATACAAATCCTGCAGCTGTAAATATGAAGAAGTTAATCAACATGACGATTTCGCCTACTGAAAATGGTGCTTTACTGCTGATTAAGATAGCACTGATTTCAGATCCGTCTAAAGATCCTCCATATCGTATTACGAGACCTACGCCTAAACCAATAATTGCGCCTCCAAAGATTGTTACTAAAAATGCTTCTTTAATAAAAGGATCAAAATGATGTAAGTAGGCTGTTGTAATAGATAATATTGTAATTGCGTAAATTGTTGAAATCGTGAATGTTTTACCAATCTGCTTGTATCCTAAAAAGAAAAACGGAATATTTAGTAGAAAGATAAATAATCCAAGTTTTAAATTGGTGAGATGACTCAAAATAATTGCGATACCGACAATGCCACCATCTAGTAAATTGTTAGGAACTAAAAATAATTCTAACCCTACCCCCATTAATATACTGCCGATGGTGATAAATATGAATCGTTTGAGGATTTCTCCTTTACGTAATTTACGATGTCCTTTTCTAATAACTTGTGCTTGTTCCATATTATCATCCCTTTTTAGTACTTCTATATTTATTATATAAAAAATTTAAAATAAAATCTTGTCTTCTGTATATTAGTCATGCTATAATCAATCTTGTGTTAAACAGAGGCCCCTTGGTCAAGCGGTTAAGACACCGCCCTTTCACGGCGGTAACACGGGTTCGAATCCCGTAGGGGTCACCATCTCAATTTTATACATAAGGTCCCGTGGTGTAGCGGTTAACATGCCTGCCTGTCACGCAGGAGATCGCGGGTTCGATTCCCGTCGGGACCGTTTTTAATGCTTATCGTAATAACGATAAGCATTTTTTTGTTGTTCAATCATAGATTAACGTCAAACAATAGAATTAATAGACAAATAGTGTTAAATTATAGTATAGGATATCATGCACAATTGTGTGCTTAGAGATACTTATTTTCAAAAAGAAATGAGGTAAATGTATGGCTAGAAAAATAGTAGTCGTTGATGATGAAAAACCAATTGCAGATATACTTGAATTTAATTTAAAAAAAGAAGGTTATGATGTTTATTGCGCATATGACGGTAATGACGCAGTAGATTTGATATATGCAGAAGAACCAGACATCGTATTATTAGATATTATGCTACCTGGTAGAGATGGTATGGAAGTATGTAGAGAGGTTCGTAAGAAATTTGAAATGCCAATCATTATGTTAACAGCTAAAGACTCAGAAATTGATAAAGTTCTAGGGTTAGAGTTAGGTGCAGATGATTATGTGACGAAGCCTTTTTCAACACGTGAATTAATCGCGCGTGTGAAAGCAAACTTACGTAGACATTATTCTCAACCAACACAAACAGAAGACGAAGAAACAAATGAAATCGTCATTAAAGATATTACGGTATACCCTGATGCATATTCAATTAAAAAACGTGGTGTCGATATCGAATTGACGCACCGTGAATTTGAATTGTTTCATTATTTAGCAAAACATATTGGACAAGTTATGACGCGTGAACACTTACTCCAAACTGTATGGGGTTATGATTATTTTGGAGATGTACGTACAGTCGATGTTACGATACGTCGTCTACGTGAGAAAATCGAAGACGATGCATCACACCCAGAATATATTGTGACGCGTAGAGGTGTGGGTTATTTCCTACAAACACAAGAGTAGGCTGATATTATGAATTGGCTAAAGAAGTTTCAGTCCTTACACATTAAACTTGTCGTTATTTATGTTTTATTAATCATTATTGGTATGCAAATTATTGGATTATATTTTACAAACAGTCTTGAGAAAGAACTGACACGTAACTTCAAGACAAATATTGAACAACACGTGAAACAGATTAATTACAACATAAAGAAAACGTACAACTCAGAAGATCCAAATCGGAACTTCCAAAAAGAAATACAAAATATATTAGATGATTATGCCAATAGAACTGAAATTGATGAGATTAAGTTTATTGATCAAGATCAAATTATTGTGGCGACATCTAAAGCTACGAATCAAAATACCGTCAATCAAAAAGTAAACGATAGCTCTGTACAAAAGGCGTTATCATTAGGAAAAGCTAATGATAAAATCGTATTAAAAAATGATTCATCCGATAGTAATAGAGTATGGATCAAAAATAAACCTGTTGAATACGAAGGTGAAGTTGTCGGAGATATATATGTTGAATCAGATATTGATTCTGTTTACGAACAGTTAAACAACATTAACCAAATCTTCATCATCGGTACAGCAATCTCATTATTGATCACAATCGTGCTCGGTTTCTTCATTGCGAGAACGATTACGAAACCTATATCAGACATGCGTAACCAAACGTTAGAGATGTCTAAAGGTAACTATACGCAGCGCGTTAAGATATACGGAAATGACGAAATCGGTGAACTTGCACTGTCGTTTAACAACTTATCTAAACGTGTACAAGAAGCACAAGCGAA
The DNA here is from genome assembly GCF_022386355.1 of Mammaliicoccus sp. L-M44. Lineage (NCBI taxonomy): Bacteria > Bacillati > Bacillota > Bacilli > Caryophanales > Staphylococcaceae > Mammaliicoccus > Mammaliicoccus sp. L-M44. The sequence continues at coordinate 80,536 of NZ_JAJNIU010000011.1, forward strand.
TACGGAAAGTGAAAAGCGTCGTCTAGACTCGGTTATCACGCATATGAGCGATGGTGTCCTTGCCACTGATAGACGTGGCCGCGTACGTATTATTAATGAAATGGCACTTAAAATGTTAGGTCTAGAACGTGCTGATGTAGAAGCGAAACATATATTAGATATTCTAAATATTGACGATGATTATTCATTAGATGACTTACAAGAGAATAATGATAGTTTCATTATTGATATTAATAGTGAAGAAGGCATTATTGCGCGTGTTAACTTCAGTACAATTATTCAAGATACAGGCTTTATCAACGGTTATATTGCCGTATTACATGACGTTACGGAGCAGCACATTTTAGAAAATGAACGTCGCGAATTCGTTGCGAATGTTTCACATGAATTGCGTACGCCGTTAACATCTATGAGAAGTTATATAGAAGCATTAGAAGAAGGTGCTTGGCGTGATCCTGAAGTTGCACCGACATTCTTAAATGTTACACGTGAAGAAACAGATCGTATGATTCGTCTTGTGAATGACTTATTACAACTTTCTAAAATGGACAGTTCAAGTGATCAAATGAACTCTGAATTGATTGATTTTAATATGTTTATTAACAAAATCATTAACAGACACGAAATGACACAAGGTAAGAACGTGACGTTCATTAGAGATATACCTGTTAAAGGTTTATTCGTTGAAATTGATCCAGATAAGATGACACAAGTGTTTGATAACGTCATTACAAATGCGATTAAATACTCACAAGAATCACATAAACGTGTAGAGTTTCATGTGAAACAAAATACTTTATATAACCGAATGACGATACAAATTAAAGATAATGGTATCGGTATTCCAGTGAATAAAGTAGATAAAATCTTTGATCGTTTCTACAGAGTAGATAAAGCGAGAGCACGTAAAATGGGTGGTACAGGTTTAGGTTTAGCCATCACTAAAGAAATCGTAGAAGCACATAAAGGTAGAATATGGGCGAGCAGTAAAGAAGGTCAAGGTACATCCATCTATATAACATTGCCATGTGAAGTCATGGAAGATGAGTTTGGTGATTGGGATGCGTAATAGAGAACTGATTAAATCTGCTATCCTCATAATCCTTGTGCTTATCAGTGTGTTTATGACATACCGTGTATGGACATTTACACCTGAACTGACAGATTTAGAAACAGATGTGAATACAGAAACACCTTCTATTGGACCTAAAATTAGTAAGCCTATTGATAGTGTGATTATGCCGTTTAGAATGATTAATCGAAATGGCACGGACGTGAAAGGGACGTCTAACGTGAAAGACATCAAGAAGATTACTGACCAATTGTTGAGTAAAGAAGTGAAGAAAGTTGATATTCTAAGCAGTGAGTCAGTCGTTCAACTTGAAGATTTATCTGAAAGGTATACGATTTTAGACTTCCCTGATAGCATTCCGAGTGAAATGTACTTGAACCAAGTATTAGGCATGAATATGAACTATTATCCTAATATTAATTTTGATCGAATTCTTGTAGATACGAAATCAACGAAAGAAGCTGTTGTGTATCTTTTAAGTGAGAATAAACAAAAAGCTGTTAAACTACAGACAAATATTAAAAGCACGCAATTTGATAAGGTGAATAAAGAAGCAGCACCAGATTTGAAACCTTATACAGGCATGATTACAAATGAGACGACTACGAATGAAATTTACCAAATTTATGCACCAGAGAATGCGGATAATATGAATATTTACCGTTACGTTTCTAACAAAATATCAGTATCTGAATTAAATGATGTTATTCTTGGTGATTCAGTGATTGCGCGTAGTAATGAACATAACGTTTCGACATATAACAACAATACGGGGATTTCTACCGTGAATGAAGCGAAACAAACATATCGTTATACGAATTTATCAGAAGATGAAAATCGTCAAAAAGATATGTCAAAATCGATTACAAATTCATTTAAATTTATTAATGAACATGCAGGATATACAGATGAATTCCGTCTATTTAGTACGGATCAAAAATCTGGTAAAATAGACTATCAAATGTTCTTAAATAATTATCCAGTGTTTAATGATGATAAGTTATCTTCAATAGAAGCGGTGTGGGGTAGAGATACGATTAATGAATATAATCGCGGTCTTATTACAACAGGAGTAGCCGTACCGTCTAAAAAAGAAGCGGATGGATTACCTTCATCAGAAGAAGTTAGATTTAACCTAGCTTCAAATGGTTCGATTGATTTTAACAAAGTTACGAATTTAGCAATTGGCTATGATTTATCATTACCTAAAGACGAAATTAATAACTTACAAGACACGATTGAATTTACACCGAAATGGTATATCAAATATGACGGTGAATGGAAACGGTACGAGAATGGAGGACTTTCTTAATGGATTGGAAACATGCTAAGTCACTCTTCATCATTGTGTTTATTCTCATTAATATAGGATTGGTCGTTGTCTACTTTAATAAAGTAAATAACTCTATCGTTCAAGAATCAAACGCACAATCAGATGTCAATTTTGCTAAAGAAGGCATAGACATCCCGCAGTTACCAGAATATCGAGATAAGAAGATGCAAGCCATAACAGGTAGTAGTAAATCGTTTGATTCAGATGAACTTGAAGGTGTTTATTCATTAAGTGAAAAAGACACGAAAATCAATAAAGACGTCAATGCAGATTTAGATAAAGATAGTAAACAGTCGTCATTTAAGAGCTTTATTAATAAAGATGCCTTTAAAGGTAAAGATTACGAATATAAAAAGAACAACACAGATAAAAACAAAGTCGTCTATGAACAAAACTATGAAGATTTACCAATACTCAACAACAACAAAGGACAAATCGTCATAGATATGGATAATGGTAGAGCTAAGTCATTTACACAAACGTACTTAGACAAACTTAAACCAGGAAATGGCGACAACAATAATAAACGTAAAATAGCAGATGCGAAGACAGCTTTAGAGACATTGTATTACAACACGTACCTTAAAAAAGGCGATAAAGTAGAGTCTGTAAGGTTAGGCTACTACAGTGTCGTTAAAGAAATAGGCGGACAAGTACTTGTACCGTCATGGGAAGTTAAAATTAAATCCGAAAAAGACGGTAAAACAGATACGAAGACATTGTATATCGATGCCATTAAACCAGAATCTACCGTCTTAGAAGAATCGTAAGAGAAGCAGTAATTAAAGGAGATGAACACTTGTGATCGCAATGAGCGTACTCGCAAGTGGCAGTACAGGAAATGCCACTTATATAGAATCAGATAAAGGAAGCCTACTTGTCGATGCTGGCTTAACAGGAAAGAAAATAGAAGGTCTCTTTCAACAAATTGACCGTAACATCAGCGACCTAGAAGGTATCTTAGTAACCCACGAACATATCGATCACATAAAGGGGTTAGGTGTACTCGCAAGAAAGTATAAACTTCCTATCTATGCGAACAAAAAGACATGGCAAATGATAGAAGCTAAAGATAAAAACATACCACTAGATCAAAAGTTCCATTTTGAACCATATGAAACTAAGACTTTAGCAGGTATGGATATCGAATCATTTAGCGTGTCACATGACGCAATAGACCCACAGTTCTATATCTTTAATCACGACTATAAAAAGTTAACGATGATTACAGATACAGGCTACGTGTCAGACCGCATGAAAGGTATGATACACGGAAGTGATGCCTTTGTATTCGAAAGTAATCATGATGTGGATATGTTAAGAATGGGCAAATATCCATGGAAGACGAAACAACGTATATTAAGCGACATGGGTCACGTATCTAACGAAGATGCAGCACATGCAATGTGTGATGTGATAACTGGAAGTACGAAACGTATCTATCTGTCACACTTAAGCCAAGACAACAACATGAAAGATTTAGCAAGAATGAGCGTTGGACAAGTATTAAACGAACATGATATTGATACAAATAAAGAAGTCATTTTATGTGATACAGATAAAGAAAAAGCAACACCAATATACTACATTTAAAAAAGATATCCCCAATTATAGAGTTGGGGATATCTTTTTAGTTTGTGCACATATATACCCACAGTTATACACAAATGTCCACAAACTGTGAATAATATAGGTAGTTATCCACGGATTTATCCACAATGTATATAAATCCGTGGATAAATCATAATAAAATGTATAAAAATAAACGACTTAATATTTAGAAAACGTACAAAAAATTAAAATTGTTGATATAATAATAAATAAAACTGTGCATAAGTTAATAACATGTGGATAACTTTTAACAAGATGAATAAAGGTGGATAAAAATGAAGATAACAATCATAACGGTAGGTAAACTAAAAGAGAAATACTGGAAACAAGCCGTAGATGAATATAATAAACGTTTAGGTGCATATACAAAGACAGAACTCATCGAAGTAGCAGATGAAAAAGCACCCGATAATATGAGCGATAAAGATATAGAGATTGTGAAAGAAAAAGAAGCGGACAGAATCATGTCTAAAATCAAACAAGAAAGTTACGTTATTACCCTGGAAATACAAGGCAAAATGTTAACAAGCGAAGGACTCAGTAAAGAAATCGATAACCTCATGACAAGAGGCAATTCACACATCACATTTATCATCGGCGGATCAAACGGACTGCATCAAAAAGTATTACAACGCAGCAACTACGCCCTATCATTCAGTAAAATGACCTTCCCACACCAAATGATGAAAGTCATCCTGATGGAACAAGTATATCGCGCATTTAAGATCATGCGTGGGGAAGCATATCATAAATGATGCGGTTTTTTCAGCCGCTTCATAAAGGGATTTTGAATGTATCAGAACATATGAGGTTTATGTGAATTGCTGTTATGTTTTTAAGAAGCTTATCATAAGTAATGAGGTTCATGATTTTTGACATAGTTAGCCTCCGCAGTCTTTCATTTCAAGTAAATAATAGCGAAATATTCTTTATACTGAATACTTATAGTGAAGCAAAGTTCTAGCTTTGAGAAAATTCTTTCTGCAACTAAATATAGTAAATTACGGTAAAATATAAATAAGTACATATTGAAGAAAATGAGACATAATATATTTTATAATAGGAGGGAATTTCAAATGATAGACAACTTTATGCAGGTCCTTAAATTAATTAAAGAGAAACGTACCAATAATGTAGTTAAAAAATCTGATTGGGATAAAGGTGATCTATATAAAACTTTAGTCCATGATAAGTTACCCAAGCAGTTAAAAGTGCATATAAAAGAAGATAAATATTCAGTTGTAGGGAAGGTTGCTACTGGGAACTATAGTAAAGTTCCTTGGATTTCAATATATGATGAGAATATAACAAAAGAAACAAAGGATGGATATTATTTGGTATATCTTTTTCATCCGGAAGGAGAAGGCATATACTTATCTTTGAATCAAGGATGGTCAAAGATAAGTGATATGTTTCCGCGGGATAAAAATGCTGCAAAACAAAGAGCATTAACTTTATCTTCCGAACTCAATAAATATATTACATCAAATGAATTTAATACTGGAAGATTTTATTACGCAGAAAATAAAGATTCATCTTATGATTTAAAAAATGATTATCCATCAGGATATTCTCATGGATCAATAAGATTCAAATATTATGATTTGAATGAAGGATTCACAGAAGAAGATATGCTAGAGGATTTAAAGAAATTTTTAGAACTATTTAATGAATTAGCTTCAAAAGTTACAAAAACATCCTATGATAGCTTGGTCAATAGCATAGACGAAATACAGGAAGACAGCGAAATTGAAGAAATTAGAACAGCACAAAAAGATAAGACACTCAAGGAAGTGGAAGCACCTAAAGGAATAATTCCAAAATATAAAAAAGGTGTATCAAAGACTACTAAAAATGATTCAGAAATTGAAAAATCAAATAAAGAGAATAAATTAACCGGTAAAGTTGGAGAAAAATTAGCGCTAAATTACTTTAATGAGCTAATTGATAATAAAATAGACGAAGATAAGAAAGAACAGTTTAGGAATATTTTAAATGATAATCCAGGCTCTCAACACGGTCATGGCTATGATTTAGTAGCTTTTGATCCAACAAATACAGATAAAGCTGTAGAAAAATTTATTGAAATTAAAACATCTACATCTTCTAGTATTGAGGAACCATTTTTTATGTCGCTAAATGAAATGTTTGCTATGAAAGAATATAAGCAGAAATATTTAATATTAAGAATATTTAATGTTTCCGGTAAAGAACCACAATTTTATTTTATAGATCCATATGCAAATTATTCTGAATTTAAAGATGTAGATGATCTCATTGACAAAGTATTTAATGTAGAAGCTATTCAGTATAAAGTTTTTGGCGAAAAATGATTACTTGAACAAGAGCTAAAATAAAATTGTGATCTAATAAAAATAGAAACTGTAATTTAAATAAAACTTTCTAAATAAGCTAACTGATAAAAAATCAGTTTGTCCACAGTCTGAAACAAGATTCCTATATTCTTTAGGAATCTTGTTTTTTCTATTTTTATGGTGATAAAGAGCAGATAAGATAATGTGTAATAATCACAAAAAAGTTAAATATTTTAAGGCTTGTTTAATTATTAATGATTTTATATATAAAGAGCAGTATAATAAAGTTGTTAATATATTATGAATAATATTCAAGTAATTTTATTGTTTTTTAATTTGTCGATATTTAAGTTGAGTTAAATTTAAAGGGTGTAATTTGTTTTACAATGATGAAGATAATTAGTCTATCAAAATAAAGGGGTTGGGACTGTTATGAGTGATAATTTGTCATTATTCATTGACTATATCAATGATAATATAATCTATGGTAGTGAAATCAAACGGGAGAAATTAGAGAATTTATTTAATCAATTTGCTATAAAAAATGTTGAAAAGAACATTGTCTATGATGAACTGAAATCTTTAGATATTACAATCATTGAGTCACAGGATTCATATAAAAATAAATTGAAGAGATTATTTTCGGTTCTGTTGCAAAGTAAAAAAATATAGCTAACCACTAATTTATCATGTCAGTGTTCGCTTAACTTGCTAGCATGATGCTAATTTCGTGGCATGGCGAAAATCCGTAGATCTGAAGAGACCTGCGGTTCTTTTTATATAGAGCGTAAAT
>NZ_JAJNIU010000012.1:0-86588 GCF_022386355.1 Mammaliicoccus sp. L-M44
GAGTTAGCTCAACAACTTGAATGTTTCGAAGTTATGCATTCAATTCCTGGTATAGGGAAGCTAACAGTAGCTATGATTATAGGAGAATTAGGAGATCTTACAAAATTCAAAACGAATAAACAATTAAACGCATATGTGGGTATCGATATCAAACGATATCAATCAGGCAAAACTCAATATAGAGATACAATTAATAGACGAGGGAATAAAAAAGCTAGACGATTATTGTTTTTAGTAGTGATGAATATTATTCGAGGACAGCGTAACTATAATAACCACATAGTTGATTATTATTATAAATTAAGAAAGCAGCCCAATGAGAAGTCTCATAAGACTGCCGTAGTCGCTTGTATAAACCGACTATTAAAAACACTACATTACTTAGTTAATGAATCTAAATTATACGATTATCAAATGTCCCCACATTAGTCTAAACGTACAATCAAATTTAGTTTAACACCTTATTCAAAAAAATTAAAATGGACGGTTTATTTGAATATGTTTTCTTAAATACAATCTGGCTTGACTAATCGTAGGAAATAGGAGCTCTGTATTTATTAAGACAGTCCAAACAAGCAACATAGCACCCCTGAACATTGCAAGACAGCCACGACTAGCAATATAGAGCCCCTGAATATTGCAAGTGGAGCATGACTAGCAACATTGGAGGCGTGAATATTGCAAGTGGGGCATGACTAGCAACATAGAGCCCCTGAATATTGCAAGACACCACAAACAAGCAACATAGAAGCACTGTATATTGCAAGACTACCCAAACAAGCAACATAGGTCCTCTCGTATACAACTATTTTTCCAAATAAAAAAGACTGGCAAATTTTTTGCGCCAGTCTTTTTACAAATATTACATTTCGATCGATTCTCGTTCTATTGTATAGTTCCATTGATGCATATCAGGAATCTTACGTTGCTGAATAAAGGTGTAAGTTGTATATAAATGTTGTGTAATTGGTCCGATTTTATTGTTATGAATTGTTAAAACATTGTCTTTATATTTGATTTCACTTACAAGGGTGATAGCATTCAAAGTACTCGTACTAAATACTTCTGTTAATAATCCATCTTTATATGATTGAAGGACTTCGTCAATACTAATTTGTCTTTCTTCTATTTGATAGCCTAATTCTTTTGCTAAATCAATAACTGATTGTCGCGTTACACCTGGTACTGTAATACCATCTAATGCTGGCGTAATCAGTGTATGATTGATAACAAAGAAAATATTCATATTATTTAATTCTTCTATATAAGTTCTCTCTGTACCGTCTAGCCAAAGTACACGATCGTATCCGAATTGAGCTGCTTTTGATTTTGCAGCGTATGAAGCGGCGTAGTTACCACCAAATTGTGTGAAACCAGCACCACCTGTAACAGATTTAACATATTCATCTTCTACATGTGCTTTTATAAGTTCTGGTGTTTGGCAATTCAGCGTTTTAGGTAGTGGAGATAAGAATGTAATGAGTTCATATGTATCAGATTTACTAACACCTAATTTATTCTCTGATGCAAACATGACTGTTCTAATGTTAACAGGTTGATGTGCATGTGAATCAAATAGTTGACGTTCTTGGTTAATAAGGTGTTGGATACCTAAAAGTAGTTCGCTTTTATTTATAGCTGGCATTTCGATTCGGTTCAATGATTGATTGAACTTTTCAAAGTGTTCGAAAGGTTTAAAGATATGAATATCGTCATTGATATGATAAGCGACCATATCTTCAAAAACAGTTTGACCATAATGAAGACATTGTGCACTTGGAGAAATGGTGATAGGTGCATAATCTTTAATGATAGGAGAAGACCATCCTTTTGATGCTTGATAAGACATAGTTAACATTTTGTTACCAAAGGTGGATCCACATTCGTCCTTTGATTGACTACTTGATGATTGATATTCCATATAAATTGCCTCCTATATTTAAGTGAGTAATGTGAAATAGTATATCAGCTATATTGACCTAATTCAATATTTATTTTGAAAATTCTGAAAATAATTTTATGTGTAACTTGTGGTTTATGATGATATACTTTGATTGTGAAAATAATAGGCTAGGAGGTGACGATGATGTTTGTTGCGTTAGTATTTTTAATTTTATTTATAATCAGTTATATAGTGGATTTTAGACAATATAAAAATATCTTCTTATTAGGATTGTTTATCATTAGTTTAATGAGTACGGTATTGATTGAAATCATTGTGCCAGCATTGGATTTAAATCTAAATATTAATTATATAATCATAGCGAATATTATTTACTGTTTAATTGTAATTGTGGTTATGCTCTTAGCTTTATTAAATACTAAAAAGCGAATAGCAAATGAAGGTAAAATTGTAACAAACATGATTGTCATTGGTTACGGTTCTTTCATCTTAATTAACTTTTTAATCATTGTTTTTAAACCGTATCTGTTAGTAGAATTATGGAACGGATTGATATTAATTGCTATTTCAAGTTTGTTTTACTACTTAAATTTAATATTTATATTGCATAATTTATACGCTTGGATTGTGAGTGGTATTTCTAAAAGAAAGAAACAAGATTTTATTATCGTACTGGGTGCAGGTATTATAGGAGAAAAGGTAACACCACTTTTGAAAGCGAGATTAGATAAAGCGATTAAATTAAAACGAAAAAGTTTGGATACAAAAATGATTGTAAGTGGTGGTCAAGGTTCGGATGAAGCAATCAGTGAAGCTGAAGCGATGAGACGATATTTAGTGGAACAAGGCATACGTAATGAAGAAATTATAATGGAAGACAAATCAACTAATACAGAAGAGAATTTAGTGTTCTCTATGAAGATTATGGATACTTATAAACAACATGCACTTGCTACGATTGTTTCTAATCATTTTCATATTTTAAGAGCAGCATTTTTATCTAAGAAAGTTAAAATGAACGCAACTGTTACAGGTGGCTCATCGAAATCGTATTTCTATCCAAATGCATATATTAGAGAATATTTAGCAATCATTTATATGTTTAAAAAGACACATGCCCTGACGTTGATTATCTTAGTGGTAGCTGTTGCTGCTTACACATTGTGGGGCATATAAACAACAAAGTCCCGTAGAGCACTTACTCTACGGGACTTTTAGTATATTATTTATCTGGTGTCCATATAACAATATCTTCACCGGATTGATTTTGTTGCTCGATATCTTGGAAACCGTGATTAACGAAGAAATCTTTAGATTGATTACGTGCGATACATTTGATTGGTAAATCGAAGCTCTTAGCGTAATCTAATAACTGTTTGCCGTATCCTCTATCTTGATAATCTCTTAATACTTCTAGCTTCCATAAAATGAGATAATCATTAAATGCTGGGAAGTAAGTTTTTTCTACTTCATCTTGCTTAAATAAACACATTCTTGCTACTAACTTGTCGCCAACATAAATACCGTAAAATGGTGAATCTGAACTAGCATCGATCATTTTTCCTTTTAATTCTTCAACCATATATAAACCTTCGTTACCGAAGTTACGAAATTGTTCGAATGCTTCTTCAGTTTTGTAATTAATTTGTAAATGTTCTACTTTAGCCATGATAATCCCCCTTGTTCTTTCCTTAATTATACTTCATTTGAATAAAATTTTAAATTGTAAGCCGTTAGATTGTTTTATTTAACTACAATCTTTATACTATTGATAGTAATTAATTTCGAAGGAGAAAGACTCGTATGGACTGTAAGAAGACTGTAATTGATCAACAAAATAGTTTTATAGAGAGATATACAAATCATAATACTGAAATTATAAACTTTTATGGATATAAACCAGGGGACCAATCTGAATTTGAAAGACGCTCGAATTTATCAGCAAATGGTAGAGAAGAAGCACTTTCAAAAGTCATATACAATTATATGTCTCAATTGGATTTAACAGATAAACAACTTGAAAACATTGAAAATTTAAAACGTGGTCACAAAGTCATTATTGGTGGTCAACAAGCTGGACTCTTTACTGGTCCTTTATATACATTCCATAAAATCATTTCGATTATCGTTTTAGCTAACGAACAAAGTGAAATATTAGATACGCCAGTTATTCCTGTTTTTTGGATAGCTGGAGAAGATCATGATTTTGATGAAGTGAATCATACATATGCGTATGATCGTATTTCAAGACAGTTAAATAAAGTGAAATATAGTACGTTAGAACCACCAGAAAAGAGTGTTTCTCATTATCATTTTGATAAAGCACTGATTAAAGATGTTTTAAATGACATGTTCAGTGCTATTGGAGAAACTGTACACTCTAAAGATATTCAATCATTGATTCATAAAGCAATCGAGTCTTCTGAATCATGGAGTGAAATTTTTAAAGTCATCACACATGAAGTGTTTAAAGAATATGGTTTGTTATTAATTGATGCTAATGATCCAGAACTAAGATCTTTAGAAGTACCATTCTTCAAGGAAATCATTGAAAAACATGAAGAAGTAGATTCAGCATTTAGAAGTACACAAGACCAATTTGCTGAAGTTATTAAGAAACGCATGATTTTAACGGATGGTAATGTTCACTTATTCTATGAGCATGACGACAAAAGACAGCTCATTATGTACGAAGATGAAAAATTCTATTTAAATAAAGATACAGATGTAACCTTTACAAAAGAAGAATTGCTTAGTCTTGTAGAAGAACACCCAGAACGATTTTCAAATAATGTTGTAACAAGACCTTTAATGGAAGAATATTTATTTAATACATTAAGCTTCATTGGTGGGCCAAGTGAAATTATTTATTGGGGTGAATTGAAAGGTGTATTCAATTTATTTAATATTGAAATGCCTATTGTTACACCACGTATGCGTATTAGTTATTTAACGCAGGAAGCGAAAAAATGTATTGATAACTATAACTTAGATCTAGATACTGTACTAATAGATGGTATTCAAAACGATAAAGAGAAATTTATTAGAGCAAAAGCTTCTGATGAAGTCTTAAGAGAAATTGAAGAAATGAAAGAAAGCCAATCTCAATTTCATCAAAAACTGATTAAAGAAATTGGCAATGATTATCAAAACAGAAAATTAGTCGAAAAAAATAATCAAATCCATCAGCACCAATACCAATATCTAATAGATAGATATTTATTAAATGTTGAAAGAGAAAATGAAATCAGTATGAGACATTTCGAAATAGTGGAGCATACATTACATCCTCACCACGGATTACAAGAAAGAGTGTGGAATCCTATCCAAGTAATGAATCAATTTGGGATTACTATGTTCAGTCCCTCCACCTATCCACCACTTCGTTACACTTTTAAACATATAACGCTTGAACTATAGTCATAACAAGGATTAACACCCAATTTACGAAATTGTAAATTGGGTGTTTTTTTTACTATTTACACAAATTTTAAGAAATCTTGTATAAATAGTGGAGGATTGTGGGGGAATGTGGTAAATTATAAATAAGGTGAGGTGAGATAAAATGTTCATGGGTGAATACCAACATCAATTGGATACTAAAGGGCGTATGATTGTGCCTTCTAAATTCAGATATGATTTGAACGAACGTTTTATTATCACTAGAGGCCTAGATAAATGTTTGTTTGGCTACACACTTGAAGAGTGGGCGCGCATCGAAGAAAAACTCAAAACCTTACCTATTACAAAAAAAGATGCCCGTAAATTCATGAGAATGTTCTTCTCAGGTGCCATTGAAGTAGAACTAGACAAACAAGGACGTATTAACATCCCTCAAAATTTAAGAAGTTACGCTAATTTAAGTAAAGAATGTACTGTTATTGGTGTTTCTAACCGAATTGAAATATGGGATCGTTCTACGTGGAATGATTTTTATGATGAATCTGAAGACAATTTTGAGGACATTGCGGAAGATCTCATTGACTTTGATTTTTAGGAGTGAATTAAATGTTTCATCACGTATCCGTACTATTGAAAGAAACAGTAGATAAATTAGACATAAAACCAGATGGTACTTACGTTGATTGTACATTAGGTGGAGCTGGTCATAGTTTGTACCTAGTTGAACAATTGAATGACCAAGGCCGACTTATAGCAATCGATCAAGATGAAACAGCAATTGAACATGCTAAAGGAATCTTAAAGGACCATATGCATAAAGTGATTTTTGTACAAAGCAACTTTAGAAATTTAGAACATATATTAGAAGAACTACATATTAGTAAAGTAGATGGTGTACTTTATGACCTTGGTGTATCTAGTCCACAACTCGACACACCAGAACGAGGATTTAGTTACCATTATGATGCTAAGTTAGATATGAGAATGGATCAATCACAATCTTTATCAGCTTATGAAGTGGTAAATGAATGGTCATATGAACAACTTGTCAAAATCTTTTTTAGATATGGTGAAGAGAAATTTGCAAAACAAATAGCTAGAAAGATTGAAGCAAGAAGAGAACAAGCACCTATAGAAACGACTTTCGAACTAGTGGATTTAATAAAAGAAGGTATTCCAGCAGCTAAGCGTAGAAAGGGTGGACACCCTGCTAAACGTGTCTTCCAAGCAATTAGAATAGCAGTTAATGATGAATTAGGTGCGTTTGAAACATCTATTGAAGCGGCAATACAACACGTTAAAGTTGGCGGAAGAATTTCAGTTATTACATTCCATTCTTTAGAAGATCGTTTGTGTAAACAAGTCTTTCAAGAATATGAAAAAGGCCCAGATGTACCAAGGGGATTGCCGGTTATACCGGAAGCGTACAAGCCGAAACTAAAAAGAGTAAACAAAAAACCAATTATTTCTGATGAACAAGAACTTGAGCATAACAATAGAGCGAGAAGTGCAAAGTTAAGAGTTGCGGAAATTTTGAAGTAAACAGAGGAGTGGCAATTGAATGGCAGTAGAAAGAGTATATCCGAATTATAGACCTGATGAGTGGCAAGAGCCACAACTCGAACCACAGAAGAAAAAAGTAAAAAAGGCCAAGGTAGTAGGAATATCGAGGATCGAAAAAGTCGTATACATATCATTAATAACTTTGATTGCGTTGATAAGTATTTATATGCTATCTTTAAAAATGGATGCGTATAATAATAAGACACAAATCGCAGAATTAGACAGTAAAATTGAACAACAACAAACAACAAACAGTGATTTGAAGACGGAATCAATGAAACAATCGTCATACGAACGCATCTACGAAAAAGCTGAAGACTACGGTCTAAAGTTGAATAATGACAATGTAAAGGTAGTGCGTAGTGATGCCCAAAATTAAAATAAAGAAAAATAAAATAGGAGCAGTCCTCTTAGTAAGTTTTTTCGGACTGCTCTTTTTTATATTGGCCGTAAGATATTCGTATTTAATGATCAGTGGTCACTCAGCTGGTGAAGATTTAGCGTACAGGGCAAGTGAGAAATATTTAAGACAAACAGTCGCAGAACCTGAACGTGGGAAAATTTATGATCGTAATGGTAAAGTGCTTGCTGAAGATACGGACAGTTATAAATTAGTGGCAATATTAGATAAAAAAATGAGCGAAGGTAGCGATAAGCCTCGACACGTAAAAGATAAGAAGAAAACAGCTAAAGCATTAGCTAAAATTCTTGATATGGATGAAGATGATATTTTAGATAAACTTAAAACTAAAAACGCCTTTCAAGTGGAGTTTGGTCAAAAAGGTAAAGATTTAACTTATAAACAAAAAACTCAAATTGAAAAGCTTAAATTACCAGGATTGACGTTTGAAACGGAGAAAAAAAGATTTTATCCTAATGGTAATTTCGCATCTCATCTTATCGGTTTAGCAGATAAAGACCCAGATACAAATAAATTAAAAGGTGTATCAGGTGCTGAAAAAGTATTTGATAGCTATTTAAAAGGAAAAACGGGTAAAAACTCTTATAAACAAGATATTTGGGGTATGCTCGTGCCGAACAGTGAAGATAGTATTAAAGCGCAAAATGGTGATGATGTACATCTTACACTAGACTCCAATATTCAAGTCTTTGTTGAAAATGCACTCGACGAAATGGTAGATCGCTATAAACCTAAAGATTTATTTGCGGTTGTCATGGATGCAAAAACTGGTGAAATTCTAGGTTACAGTCAGAGACCTACGTTTAATCCTGATACGAAAAAAGACTTCGGGAAAAAATGGGCGAATGATTTATATCAAAATACTTACGAACCAGGTTCAACATTCAAAACATATGGTCTAGCTGCAGCAATTGAAGAAGGTAAATTTGAACCAAACAAGAAATTTAAATCAGGTCATAGAGAAATAGATGGATTTAAAATTTATGATTGGAACGATGATGGTTGGGGAAATATTCCTATGACAACTGGATTTACATATTCAGCGAATACATTAATGATGAAACTCCAAGACTTAGTCGGTGCTGATAAAGCAAAAGCATATTATGAGAAATTTGGTTTCGGTAAAAAAACAGGTGGCTTATTTGATAGTGAAGCGCCAGGGAATATTGCATTTGATAACGAACTTCAAAGAAAGACATCTTCATTTGGTCAGTCTACTACTGTAACGCCAATCCAAATGTTGCAAGCTGAAACAGCTATTATAAATCAAGGTAATATGCTTGAACCTTATTATGTAAAATCGATTCAAAACAAAGAAAGTAACGAAACGATTAAAAAAGGCGAGAAAAAAGTAGTTGGTAATCCAATATCTAAAGATACAGCCAAGAAGACAATGACAGAATTAGATAAAGTAGTAAATAGTAAAGAAAGTCATGCTACAAACTACAAAATAGATGGTTACCGTGTTGCAGGTAAAACTGGTACAGCTCAAGTGCCAGATACTAAAAACGGTGGTTATGTTGATGGTGCAAATCCTTATTTCGTAAGCTTTATGGGCTATGCGCCTGCAAAAGATCCTGAAGTCGTAGTTTATGCTGGTATGTCACTTGCACAAAAACGTGACTTAGAGGCGTATGAGTATGGTGTATCAAGAGGTTTCAATCCAATTATGGAAAATACATTGAAATATTTAGATGTAGAAGAAACTGAAGGCAAAGCTAAAACGAATGCTTCAGATGTACCAGATGTTGTTAATATGAATACGCAAAAAGCAACTGATGCAATAAAAGGTAAAAAACTTGAGCCAATTGTAATTGGTAAAGGTGATAAAATTAAGAAACAAATACCGCTTAAAGGTAAAAATGTCCAAGATAAAGAAAGAATTTTACTCGTTACAGACGGTGAAATGACGATGCCTGATACTGAAAACTGGACTAAACGAGACTTATTGAAATTACAAGAAGCGACAGGTATTGAAGTAGAATCAGAAGGTTCTGGTTATGTTTCTGAGCAATCTGTCAGTCAGAACCAAACAATTAAATCTGGCACTAAAGTTAAGTTTACACTTTCTAACAATCATCCGAATGGTGATGATTCAATAGGACAAGTTCCAGATGATGAAGAAACATCTAAAGATGAAAGCAAAAGTAAAGATGATAAAAAAGATAGTAAAGAAGAAAAAGCATCTAGTGAATCATAAATCACAGGATGATAGATAATATACAAAAGAAAAGGTGAACAATTATGAATTTTACGCTACCTGTCATTGCGTTTTTATTGACTTTGATACTTGTACCCGTTTTAATTCCAACACTTAAAAAATTAAAATTTGGGCAAAGTATTCGAGAAGAAGGACCTAAGAGTCATATGAAGAAAACAGGAACACCAACTATGGGTGGATTAACGTTCTTATTATCAACAATCGTTGTAACAATCATTGCGTTATTCTATGTTGAGCAAGTAGGTCCGCTCATTCTGTTATTATTTGTAACATTAGGTTTTGGACTTATTGGTTTTATAGACGATTATATTATTGTCGTTAAGAAAAATAACCAAGGTTTAACAAGTAAACAGAAATTCTTAGCTCAAATTGCGATAGCCGTTGTATTCTATATCGTAAGTGTTATATTACCAAACTATGAATTTGAAACAGCCATCAACATTCCGTTTACAGATTGGTCATTACCGTTGTCTGTTTTCTACATTATATTCATAGTATTTTGGCAAGTTGGATTCAGTAATGCTGTGAACTTAACAGATGGATTAGATGGTCTTTCAACTGGTTTATCCATCATTGCATTTGGTTTTTACGCGGCACTATCATTTATTCTTGATAAGCCAGAAATAGGGTTATTCTGTTTAGTGATGCTTGCAAGTTTATTTGGATTTTTAATTTACAACAAGTACCCAGCAAAAGTGTTCATGGGAGATACTGGAAGCTTAGCGCTTGGTGGTATTTTCGCAACGATTTCAATCATGCTTAACCAAGAAATAACATTATTATTAATCGGTTTAGTATTTGTAATTGAAACATTATCAGTTATGTTACAAGTAACGTCATTCAAGCTTACAGGAAAAAGAATATTTAAAATGAGCCCATTGCATCACCATTTCGAATTAGTTGGTTGGAGTGAATGGAAAATAGTATTAGTATTCTGGGCTACAGGTATCGTTACTGGTGCAATTGGTTTATGGATAGGGGTAATGTAATATGAAAGCATATGATGCATTAAAAGAGAAACCTGTTCTTATTTTAGGTTTAGCAAAAAGTGGATATGAAAGTGCAAAGTTATGCCATAAATTAGGTGCTGAAGTAACAGTTAATGACGGTAAAGATTTATCATCTGATCCGCATGCACTTGAACTAGAGCAACAAGGGATACGTGTGATCAGTGGTGAACATCCATTGTCACTACTCGATAATAAACCGTTAATCGTAAAAAACCCTGGTATACCTTACAATATTCCACTATTGCAAGAAGCGATGAATCAAGGGTTGGATATCATTACAGAAGTTGAATTGAGTTATTACATTTCAGAAGCACCAATTATTGGTATTACCGGTACAAATGGTAAAACTACGGTGACTTCATTAATAGGTGATATGTTTGGTAATAGTAAAGTAAATGGTCAAGTTTCCGGTAATATTGGTGTAGTTGCATCAAAAGTTGCACAAGATGTTACGAAAGACGATTATCTTATTACTGAACTTTCTTCATTCCAACTTTTAGGAACAATCCATTATCGTCCGCATATCGCGATTGTTACAAATATTTATTCTGCACATTTGGATTACCACGGTAGTTTAGAAGAATACCAGAATGCTAAGAAAAATATTTTTAAGAATCAAACCGAAGACGATTATTTAATTTTTAACTATGAGCAAAGACATTTAATTGATACAGATGATATTAAATCTAAAATATTATATTTCTCAACTAATCAAAAAGTGAATGGCATTTATATTGAAGATGATTATGTCGTATATAACGGCATAAGAATTATCAATACGCACGATATTGTATTACCTGGTAAACATAATTTAGAAAATGTACTTGTAGCTGTATTAGCTGCATTATTATCAGGTGTTGACGTGAAGTCAGTTGTACATACTTTAACAACATTCTCAGGTATTAAACATAGACTTCAATATGTTGGGAATAATAGAGGTAATAAGTATTACAATGATTCTAAAGCGACGAATACTTTAGCGACACGATTTGCTTTAAGTTCATTTAATTCTCCAATCATTTGGTTATGTGGTGGATTAGATAGAGGGAATGACTTTGATGATTTAATACCATATATGGATAATGTCCGTTTGATGGTTACATTTGGCGAAACAAAAGATAAATTAAAAACGTTAGGTGCGAGTCAAGGTAAAGAGGTCTTGCAAGCAAATGACGTTAAAGATGCCGTCAATTTGATTCAAGATTATATACAATCTAATGATGTTGTCTTACTATCACCAGCGTGTGCGAGCTGGGATCAATATGATACATTTGAAGCGCGTGGCGACGAATTTATTGAAAGTTTCCAAAAACATTTACCAACATTTTAGAAATTGTGAAAAAAGGAGTGACAACCGTGAATAAAAGTTCTGATAACAATGATGATATATTGCAATTTGAAACGACTACGGAAGATGAACGATTAGAAATTTTAAAAAAGAAAAGAAAACGTAGACGTCAAATTCAATTAGGTGTATTCATAGGTGTTATACTCCTTGTTATCTTGATTTTACTGTACATGTTTACAGACATCAGTAAAGTTGATCAAGTGGACATTAAAGGTGAAGAAATCGTATCTAAAAACGATATTGAAAAAGCTTTAGACATTAAAAAAGATTCTCGAATATACAATATTCCAGTAGGAGATATGAAATCGAAAATCGAAAAAATTGAAGGCGTTAAAAGTGTTGAAATTAAACGTCATTTCCCAAATGATTTAACGGTAAATGTAAATGAATATGAAACAATTGGCTTAGTTAAAGAGAAAAAACGTTACGTGCCGTTATTAGAAAATGGAAAAACAATTAAAAACTTATCAACAGATTTACCAATTGATGTTCCGATTTTGAATGATTTTAGTTCTAAAAAGTTAATTAAAATGATTCCTGAATTGAAGAAGGTTAAACCTAAAGTTAAAGCGATGATATCGGAAATTAATTATAAACCTGGTGAGAACAATCAGAATAGAATCCAACTATTTATGACAGATAATGTAGAAGTTGTTGGAGATATTCAAACTTTTGCGAATAAAATCAACTATTATCCGAGTATTTCTGATAAATTAGAGAGAGACAATTCTGGAGCACTTAAAACACCTGGATTTTTAGATTTACAAGTTGGTGTGACATTCTTACCTTATGAAACGGAAGAACAGCAAAAAGAGCGTTCAGAAAAAGAATCAAAACAAGATGAAAGTAATAAAACAGAACAGAAAAAATTAGACCAAGCATTACAAGATTTATCTAAAGAATTGGATAAATCTGGAGAAGAACCAAAATCAACTGAGAAATCAGAAGAATAAGTAAAAAAATCAATAAATAAACCTATAATTAGTTCACATTAAATCAAGTATCATGTAAACTAATAATAGTTTAAATTTGATTATCATGTGTTAGAGGAGGTGCCTATCGATGGAGGAACATTATTATATTAGTTTAGATATAGGTTCATCGAGTGTAAAAGTAATAGTAGGAGAAAAATTTCATAATGGCATTAACGTGATAGGTACAGGGCAAACTTATACGAATGGTATAAGAAATGGTTGTATAGATGATTTTGATATCGCTAAACAAGCAATTAAAGATACAATCAAAAAAGCAGCAATTGCTTCTGGAATAGATATTAAAGAAGTATTTTTAAAAATGCCTATCGTGAATACAGAGATTTACGACGAAAAATTTGAAATACCTTTTGATGGTACAGAAACTGAAATAAATGGCAGTCATATAGAATCAGTATTAGAGGGCATTAGAGAATTGAATGATGTACCTGAAACTGAAGTCATTGGTGTATTCCCAATGAAATTTATTGTAGATGACTTACATGAAGTTTCTGATCCTAAAGAGATGGTTGCAACGCAATCATTAAAAGTAGAAGCAGGCGTTATCGCAACATCAAAATCATTATTAATCAACATTATTAAATGTGTTGAATCTTGTGGAGTAGATGTATTAGAAGTATTTTCTGATGCTTATAACTATCAATCTATATTATCTCCAACAGAAGTTGAACTTGGTGCTTGCGTCATTGATATTGGTGAAGATTTAACGCAAGTAGGTTTTTATGAAAGAGGCAATTTAGTTGATGCTGATACGATTGAAATGGCAGGTAGAAGCATAACAACAGATATTGCGAAATCATTAAATACTACATATGACAATGCCGAGAAGATTAAACAACAATATGGACATGCATTCTACGACTCTGCATCAGATCAAGATGTCTTTAGTGTTGAACAAATTAACGAAGATGGTCACGCACAATTCACTCAAAAAGAATTAAGTGAAATTATTGAATCAAGAGTAGAAGAAATTTTCTTTGAAATATTTGATTTATTACAAGATATGGGTATTACAAATGTTAACGGTGGATTCATCGTAACAGGTGGTACTTCAAACCTACTTGGTATTAAAGAATTATTACAAGATATGGTTAATGAAAAAGTACGTGTACATACACCATCTCAAATGGGTATACGTAAACCTGAGTTTACTTCTAGTATATCTACTATATCTAGTGGAATTAACTTTGATGAGCTACTAGATTATGTTACAATGAATAATTATGACGTTGATAATGTCGAAGAAGAAACATACGAAGAAGAAACTCAAGAAACTAAAGCTAAACCGTATGAACAATGGTTTAAAAAGAAATCAAACAAAAACAATGACGCAAAAGCTTCAAATTCTGATCATGACAGAGTCTCCGAAACAGAATATGATTCGGAAAGTCAAGAAGAGAAGCCAAGTGTATTAAAAAAATTAATGAAATCGTTATTTGATTGATGGGTCATAAAGATTAGGAGGATAATAAATGTTAGAATTTGAGCAAGGGTTTAATCATTTAGCTACTTTAAAAGTAATTGGTGTTGGTGGTGGCGGTAATAACGCTGTTAACCGTATGATAGATCATGGAATGAACAATGTAGAATTTATTTCTATTAATACAGATGGTCAAGCTTTAAACTTATCTAAAGCTTCATCTAAAATTCAAATTGGTGAAAAATTAACACGTGGATTAGGTGCAGGTGCAAACCCAGAAATCGGTAAAAAAGCTGCTGAAGAATCACGTGAACAAATAGAAGATGCTATTCAAGGCGCTGACATGGTATTCGTTACTGCTGGTATGGGTGGCGGAACTGGTACAGGTGCTGCACCAGTTGTTGCTAAAATCGCAAAAGAGATGGGTGCATTAACTGTTGGTGTTGTTACACGTCCATTTAGCTTTGAAGGACGTAAACGTCAAACTCAAGCTGCTGCTGGTGTAGAATCTATGAAAGCTGCAGTAGATACATTAATCGTTATTCCTAATGATCGTCTTTTAGATATCGTTGATAAATCAACACCTATGATGGAAGCATTCAAAGAAGCAGATAACGTATTACGTCAAGGTGTACAAGGTATCTCTGACTTAATCGCTGTTTCTGGTGAAGTTAACTTAGACTTTGCTGACGTTAAGACTATTATGTCTAACCAAGGTTCAGCATTAATGGGTATCGGTGTATCTTCTGGTGAAAATAGAGCAATCGAAGCTGCTAAAAAAGCCATTTCTTCACCATTATTAGAAACTTCAATCGTAGGCGCACAAGGTGTCTTAATGAACATTACAGGTGGAGAGTCACTTTCACTATTTGAAGCTCAAGAAGCGGCAGATATTGTTCAAGATGCAGCAGACGAAGATGTTAATATGATCTTTGGTACAGTTATTAACCCAGAATTACAAGACGAATTAGTCGTTACAGTAATTGCAACTGGATTTAATGACAAACCTTCTAATGCTCGTAAACCACAAGGTGGCGGAGCATTTGGTGGAACTACAGAAGAACCTGCTTCTAAAAGAGAAGAAGGAGAATCACTAGGTAGAAAAGCTTCATTTGAAAATAAATCAGCAAATGAATCAACTGATGATAGTGATATTCCAAGTTTCATTCGAAATAGAGAAGATAGACGTTCTAGACGCTCTAGACGATAAATGAACTTAAAAAGTCATCAGGCTAAGTCCTGATGACTTTTTTTGTTAGGAGAGATGAAATGAAAGAGATTTTTAATCAACATAATCATTATTTATCATATGAAGCCGATGACAGAAATGATTTAACGATAGGTATTACAACTCGTCAAGGTGGTTATAGCCCGTATCCAGAGAATGCTTTTAATATGGCGCGATACATCAATGACGATCCTGATAATATTTCTAAGCATCAGCAAATATTAGCCAATGAAATTAACTTCAGTTGTGCTAATTGGGTATTTCCAATTCAAACACATGAGAACAAAGTTCGAGAAGTATCTTCAAAGGATAAAGGTACAAATATCAATGCATTAACTGAGGAACTTCATGGGATAGATGGACTTTACACTTATGAGTCTGACCTATTATTAACGATGTGCTTTGCAGATTGTGTACCAATCTATTTATATGATACGCAAAATGGTTATATTGGTCTTTGTCATGCCGGATGGAGAGGTACGCATACCCAAATTATTAAAGAGATGATTGAACAATATAACGGCGACGTTTCTAATTTGAGAGTTGTTATAGGACCATCCACATCTGACAGTTACGAAATTAACGAAGACATTTATCAAAAGTTCAAAACATTACCGATAGAATCTGAAGCGTACATTGTACAAAGAGGACAAGATAGATACGGCATAGATTTAAAACAAGCAAATGCACTACTTGCCATACATTATGGTGTTAATCCTGAACATATCGTCAAGACGAATCATTGTACGGCTAGTGAAACAGATTTATTCTTCTCATTTAGAGTAGAAAAAGGGCAAACTGGTAGAATGCTTGCATTTATAGGTAGAAAGTAGGTATAGATTTGAAATCAGTAAAAGAAAATTTAGTAGAAATCAATTCACAAATTTGTAACAGTAGCGAAGAATCAGAATTTAATACGGCGCCTCAAGTGATTGTTGTGACAAAATATGTTACAATAGACCGAGCTAAAGAAGCTTATGAAGCAGGCTTGAAAAACTTTGGAGAAAATCGTATTGAAGGATTTTTGGAAAAGAAAAAGCATCTTCCAGATGATGCTATCATGCATTTTATTGGATCATTACAAACAAGAAAAGTAAAAGACATCATTAATGAAATTGATTATTTACATGCATTAGATAGATTAAAATTAGCTAAAGAAATTGAAAAACGTGCTGAACATGTTGTAAAATGCTTTGTTCAAGTGAATGTTTCGGGAGAAGAATCAAAACATGGCATGTCGCCAGATGATGTTATCCCATTTATTCAAGAGCTTAAGGATTTTAAACATATTGAAATAGTTGGTTTAATGACTATGGCACCATTAACAGAAGACAAAATAAAATTAAGACAATATTTTAACCAACTAAGATTATTGAAAGAGAAAGTACAATCCTTAAACTTTTCATATGCACCTTGCACTGAATTATCTATGGGCATGAGCAATGATTTCAATGAAGCAATATTAGAAGGTGCTTCTTATGTAAGAATTGGTACAAAATTAGTTGGCGAATAGGAGTGTAAATTATGGCAATTAAAGATGTATTTAAAGGCTTTTTCGTAGTCGATGAAGAAGAAGAAGTTTACGAAGAGCCACAAAGAGAACAAACAAAAGCACCACAACAAGAATCATCTATACAAGAACAAAAACCAAAACAACAATCTTTAAAAAGTGTACCAACACAAAAATCAAATACAACTAGATACCAATCACAACGTTCTCGTGATTTTAAAAAACCTGAAAGGAAAGAGGCCATGACTGAGAAACGTACAAATTCATCTCAAACGAATGTCGTTAGTATGAGCGGGAATATGGATTTTGCGCAAAGTTCAAAAATGTGCTTATTTGAACCAAGAGTATTTTCAGATACGCAAGATATCGCCGATGAACTTAAAAATAGACGTACAACATTAGTAAACTTACAACGCATTGACAAAGTATCAGCTAAAAGAATTATAGACTTCTTGAGTGGTACTGTTTATGCGATTGGTGGAGATATAAGACGTGTAGGAACAGACATTTTCTTATGTACACCTGATAATGTTGAAGTAGCAGGATCAATTACTGAGCAATTAGAACAAGTTGAACCTTATCAAGAATAGAGGAAATTAAGATATGGATAGTGGACTATTAAGTACGATATTAGGCTTTGTATTATTCGTCGTTAAAATTTATCAATATGGTATGATCGTTTATTTCCTTACATCATGGTTACCAGGCGTTAGGGAAGGCGCATTTGGACAATTTTTAGGGAAAATATATGAACCATTTTTAGAACCATTTAGAAAAATTATCCCACCATTAGGTATGTTAGACATATCTTCATTAGTGGCATTTATAACGTTAAGTTTATTCTATGTTGGTTTAGTTAATATATTTAATATGATTGTACCTGTAATGCCAATATTATAATTAAACGATAAATGACAGTAGGGTGAGACACAATGTCACATCCTATTTTTTATTGAATTAGAGGTGTCAAAATGGATATATATCAACACTTTAGAAAAGAAGAAAAAGAGATTATTGATTTATTTTTAAATAGGTGTGAAGTTGCTGAACGAAATTATCAACCTGTATTAACTGAGTTTCTGGACCCAAGAGAACAATTTATATTACAAACAATCGTGGGTGGCTTCGACGATTTAAATGTACATTACTTTGGTGGGAATGAAGAATCAGAAAGAAAACGTGCAATCGTCGCACCTGATTATTTTGAACCGACTGAAGCGGATTATGAGATGGTTCTTATTGAGCTTACTTATCCTTCAAAATTTGTTAAATTGACGCATCGTAATGTATTAGGTACGATCATGTCCCTTGGGATTGATAGAAATCAACTAGGGGATATTATTGTTAATGACCGTATACAGTTTGTTTTGACAAAGAGATTTGAATCGTACATTATGATGGAATTAACAAAGATTAAAGGTGCTGGAATCAAATTGAGTTCTATTCCATTCCAAAATATGATACAATCAAGTGAGAATTGGCAGACACATGACGCAACTGTAAGTGCATTAAGATTGGATGTAATCATTAAACACCTTACAAATACGAGTAGAACAATTAGTAAGAAATTGATTGAAAGTAAACGCGTTAAAGTCAATCATAGAGAAATCGAACAAGTAGACTTTATAGTCGAAGAAAATGATTTGATCTCTATTAAAGGATATGGACGTGCGAAGATCATTCAAAATAATGGAACTTCAAAAAAAGGCAAGATAAGAATAGCTTATCGAACATTGTTTAAATAGTGCTGAGGAGGAAAACTTATGGCATTTACCCCAGAGGAAATCAAACAAAAAGAATTTAGTAGAGTTCATAAAGGATTAGATGAAACTGAAGTACGTGGATATCTACAAACTTTAAGTGATGAAATTGAAAAATTAAAATCAGATAAAGCGCATTTACAAAGTATTATAGATGATAAAGAAGAGAATATTAGTCGATTCAAAGCAGTCGAAAATACAATTTCTGACGTATTATTACAAGCGCAAAAAACAAGTGAAGAAACGAAACATACTGCTGTTTTAAAAGCAGATGCTATTATTAAAGAAGCAGAAGGACGTTCTGATCAAATCGTAAATGATGCACTTCAAAAAGCGCGTCATATCAGTTTCCAAACTGAAGATATGAAACGTCAATCTAAAGTCTTTCGTTCACGTTTCCGCATGTTAGTTGAAGCGCAATTAGATTTATTGAAAAATGAAGATTGGGATTATTTACTGAACTATGATGTCGATCAACAAAAAGTTACTGAAGAAAATATTGACATTTTGAACAAAGAAGAAGAAAATAATCAAGAACAGATAAATAATCAAGCAGTTAAAAGTGAAGAGGACAAGTCTGAAGAATAAACGAATTGAGAAGCGAGTTAGGGATAGTGAGAGCCTAATAAATTCATTTCTTTAGGTATCACCTGTTTGCGAATATGATATATGTTTAATGAGTGAACTCTAAGTTGAGTTAATAAGGGTGGTACCGCGATGTATGTCGTCCCTATTATTTCAGCTTAGAGTTTTTTTATATTATTTTTATTAAGAAGGAGATTAAGACTTATGGATTACAAAGATACGTTACTTATGCCTAAAACAAGTTTTCCAATGAGAGGTGGTTTACCAAATAAAGAACCACAAATTCAAGAAGAGTGGAAAGAGAAAGATTTATACAATAAAATTTTAGAAAAAAATAAAGGTAATACACCATTTATTCTTCATGATGGTCCTCCATATGCAAATGGTAATTTACACATGGGTCATGCATTAAATAAAATTTTAAAAGATATCATCGTTAGACAAAAAGCAATGTCTGGCTATTATGCACCTTACGTGCCAGGTTGGGATACACATGGTTTACCAATCGAGCAAGCATTAACAAACAAAGGTGTTAAAAGAAAAGAAATGTCAGTTGCTGAATTCAGAGAAAAATGTAAAGAATTTGCATTAGAACAAATTGAATTACAAAAAGCTGATTTCAGACGTTTAGGTGTAAACGGTGATTGGGATAATCCATATATTACGTTAAAACCTGAGTTTGAAGCGGCACAAATTAGAGTATTCGGTGAAATGGCTGCTAAAGGTTTAATCTATAAAGGTAAAAAACCAGTTTACTGGTCTCCTTCAAGTGAATCTTCATTAGCTGAAGCTGAAATTGAATACCAAGATAAAAAATCACCTTCAATCTATGTAGCTTTTAATGTAGTAGATGGTAAAGGTGTAGTAGATGAAGATGCAGCATTTATTATTTGGACAACAACTCCATGGACAATTCCATCAAACTTAGCAATTGCTGTTAATCCTAAATTGAACTACGTACAAGTAAATGTAGAAGGCAAAAAATACGTTGTTGCCCAAGCACTTCTTGATTCAGTTTGTGAAGCATTAGACTGGAATAAAGAAACAATTACAATTGATAAAGAATTCAGTGGTGCTGAATTAGAATATGCAACAGCGCAACATCCATTTATCGATCGTACTTCATTATTAATTTTAGGTGACCACGTTACAACTGATGCAGGTACAGGTTGTGTTCATACAGCACCAGGTCACGGTGAAGATGACTATATCGTTGGTCAAAAATATGGTCTAGGTGTGCTTAGTCCAATTAATGATAAAGGTGTATTCACTGAAGAAGCTGGAGAATTTGAAGGTCTATTCTATGATAAAGCTAATAAAAATATCACTGAAAAATTAGACGAAGTTGGCGCATTATTAAAACTTACATTCTTCAAACACTCATATCCACATGACTGGAGAACTAAAAAACCAGTTATTTTCAGAGCTACTGAACAATGGTTCGCTTCAATCAGTAAAGTAAGACAAGATATTTTAGATGCAATTGATGATACGAAGTTTAAAATCGATTGGGGTAAAACACGTCTTTACAATATGATCAGAGATAGAGGAGAATGGGTTATCTCTCGTCAAAGAGTATGGGGTGTACCTCTACCAGTCTTCTACGCTGAAAATGGCGATATTATCATGACTGAAGAAACAATTAATCATGTTGCAAATCTATTCGAACAACACGGTTCAAATATTTGGTTTGAAAGAGAAGCGAAAGACTTATTACCAGAAGGCTTTACGCATGAAGGTAGCCCAAATGGTGAATTCACTAAAGAAACAGATATTATGGACGTATGGTTCGATTCAGGTTCAACTCATAGAGGTGTGTTAGAAACACGTCCAGAATTATCATACCCAGCTGATATTTACTTAGAAGGTAGTGACCAATACAGAGGTTGGTTTAACTCATCAATTACAACATCAGTAGCAACTAAAGGTATCTCACCATACAAAATGTTACTTTCTCACGGTTTCGTAATGGACGGAGAAGGTAAGAAAATGAGTAAATCATTAGGTAACGTTATCGTTCCTGATAAAATTGTTAAACAAATGGGTGCTGATATCGCAAGATTATGGGTAAGTAGTGTAGACTACTTAGCAGACGTACGTATCTCAAACGACATCTTAAAACAAACTTCTGATGTATATCGTAAAATTAGAAATACATTCCGTTTCTTATTAGGTAATGTGAATGATTTCAATCCAGCAACAGATAGTGTGAAATATGAAGATATGCTTGAAATCGATCAATATATGCACAATAGATTAAATCAATTTATTGGCCGTACATTATCTCACTATGAAGCATTCGACTATCTAGATATTTATCAAGATATTCAAAACTTCATTAACGTAGAATTAAGTAACTTCTACTTAGACTACGGTAAAGATATCCTTTATATCGAACAAGTAGATTCATTAAAACGTCGTAGTATGCAAACAGTACTTTATGAAACATTAGTTAAATTAACTAAAATTTTAGCACCAATTATTCCACATACAGCTGATGAAATTTGGGGACATATTCCACATGTTGAAGAAGAAAGTGTTCATTTAACAAATATGCCAAACCCACATGAAGTTGATACAGAATTAGTGGAAAAATGGTCTAAACTGATGAAATTAAGAGACGATGTTAACAGAGCATTAGAAGTTGCACGTAATGAAAAAGTAATCGGTAAATCATTAGAAGCACACATCACATTATCAAATTCAGAAGACTTTGATACAGTTGAATTCTTAAGTCAATTCCAAGACTTACAACAACTATTCATTGTATCTAAAGTAGATGTCGTTGATGAATTAACAGACGGTGAAGAATATGAATATGTGAAAGTTAAAGTGAAACACGCTGACGGAGAAAAATGTCAACGCTGTTGGAACTATTCAGACGAACTAGGCTCAGTAGGCGAATTAGATAACCTATGCCCACGCTGTCAAGCTGTTGTTAAAACTTTAGTATAAATTTAATAATCATAAAACGAACTCACGAGATAGAAATCTCGTGAGTTTTTTTGTGGGAAAAAGTATATCTAATAATTTTTCTATGAGGCATAATTTAATACAATAAATGTAAAAAAATATATTGAATGGTAAAAATTTACATTGTATAATATCCTTAATTAATCTGAGGTATAAATTTCTTCAATAAAGATAAAGTATAGGCGATAAAAATATAAACCGAAATATAAGAAAGTTATATGAAGGTTAAAATTTGAAAAGGAGTGATAATTTAATTTTAAGTAACTAGAGAATCATAATTGTGGATTACATCAACATTTTACGTTTAATTTATTAAATTAGCTTTGCTCGATTATGTTTACCCCTAATATTAGATTAAAATTTTTTTGATTGTATTTTCTGAATATTGTGAAAAAAAGAGGTGTATGATGAAGAAGTTTATTTTAATAATCACATTTTTATTTTTAATCAACATCTCAATAATTAGTAATCAAGTTTTTGCAGAAGAAAGTAATCAATCAGATCAACAAATTTCAGATGGAAATTTAAAGGAAAGTAATATTTCTAATATTGATAAATATGAAAATGAAGACTTGAATACAAATTTAGAAACAGATAATAATACAAATGATGATGTTGAAAATGTTGAAGATGTTGAAAATGAAGAACCGAATATTAGTACAAGTGCCACAGCAGTGGAATCTGAAAATAATTATGATGTAAAGAACAATGAAAATAACGAGAATAATTCAGAAATACAAAATACACAACCAGAAAAAAATTCAATCGAAAAAGCTAATGCCGAAATTGAAAATAGCGAAAGTTCATCAAGTGAGAATATAAGTAGTGGAGAAGAAAAATTCAATGATGAAAAAAGTAGTTTATCATTAGAAAAGATAGAAGTTAATCAAGGAAAAAATGAATCTATTAATAATGTAGATGAATCTATAATTGGCCAGGATGATAGGAAAAATGTAAAAGATATAAGTAAAATGCCTAACAGATCTATAGTATTTATTAAGTCCTATATAGATGATCGTCGTTACTACAGCGGTACTGGATTTATGTTAGATGATTATGCAGTATTGACAGCTGCGCATGTTATAACTAGTAAAAATAAGGAAGAAGAAATTAAAAATATACTTGTTCATGCTGGGTATAAAAATGACACTGCGATTTATGGAACTGCGAAGGTAATTAAGACATATGTACTATCAGAATGGGTAAAAAGTCCAAATATTTACTATGATATGACTTTATTAATATTAGATAAACCACTAGGTAGTGTTACTGGAAAGTTAAAATTAAATGACAAAGTAAAATTAGATGATTATATTTCTACATCCGGATATCCAGGTGAAGAAAATAAAAATATAAAGATTGGTTATCAATATTACAGTTCTGGGAAAATTGTTAAAGTGACTAACAATAACATATTCTATGATTTAGATACTGAAGGTGGCCAAAGCGGTAGCCCTATATTTAATGAAAATAAAGAGGTAATTGCGATTCATACAAATGGTTTTGACAAACGAAATAGTTATAAATTTAATTTAGGGCTTAGATTAACAAGCAATAATATAGAAACTATAAATAAATGGAAAAATGAATTAAAGATTGAGAATTTTAATAAATATATTTATATCAATGAAAAAAATGCAAAAGTATGGAAAGATTTAAATTTCAATGAGCTAAATAAAAATGATAAGGATATTTTAGACAGAGTATATAAAGCTGAAAATTTATATACAGATTCTCTAGGTGGTAAATATTTATTAATTAAAGATAAGAACTATCAATTTATTGGATTTATAAACATTAATGATATAACTGAAATTAATGCTACTGCAACTAATTTAAGCGTACAACTAAAAAAAGACAATATAAAACATTTTAGAAACTTATTTGAAGATGTAAAAACAGATACTAAATTATCTTTCAACAGTTATTATAAAGTGAAATATACTTATCGATTACCAAATAATCGAATAATCTATTCTTTATATGATAAAAATGATAAATGGCAAGGATATGTATTAAACAAAGACGTTAATGAAATTAAATTTGAACCTTTTGATGAACGTGTTGAAATTATAAAGAATAATTATACTGTATGGGGAGATTTTTTTGGTAAGAAAAATTTAGATACAAAATCTATTTATCACAAGGTATTTAATGCTAAAGGTATCTATAAAGATAAAAATAAAAATAATAATCGAACGTATTTAAAAATTTATGATAGTAAGGATAATTATTTAGGGAATTTGAATATAAATGCTACTGAGAAAGTTGTACCACAAAGTTTCAATAAAGATGTAAAAATTATAAGTACTAAATATAATTTTTATAATTTCTTATTTGATACAATAAGGAACAAATCGCAGAATTATATAAACAAAAAACTACATTCTAAATGTTTATATAAATTAAGTAACGGAAAAATTTACTACTCATTATATGATAATAAAGACAAATGGATTGGTTATATCGAGAAGGAAGCAGTAAAAGTACTATAAATATTTAAGTAAGGAGCGAAAACTATGTTAAAGAAAATACTTTTATCAACATTGTTATGTACAACAGTAACAACACCTTTAATAGGTAAAGTTAATGCAGAAGAAATGAAACAAGACAAACCTGTGAAGTATGTGTTTCATAATGGAGGAATGAGATCCCCAATAGGTGTGAACTTTGACGGTTCAATGACTGTACCTGAACAGGGTGGTGAAATATTAGAAATTGATGCAAAACCAGTAGATTTTTTTATTTATAAGGATGGTGTGCCAACGAATGAATTAAATCCTAAATATAAGCACATTTGGGATCAATGGGGATATTATGATTTCTATAAATCTAAAGGTAAAGTAAATGACCTTTTCGTAGGCGAACACCCTAGACCATTAGATGGTGTAACATACGATCCTAAGTCTGATAATACATCTGATGATCAAAAAGCAGATGACCAAAAAGATAAACCTAAAAATGATCAAACAGAGCCTAATACAAACGCTACTGACAATCAGTCTATGACAGAACAACCAAAACAAGATGTTCCTACTAAAGTAGACCAACCGGCTAAAGATGATGCTAAGATTGATAAAAAATCTGATACTCAGAGTAATGTAGTTGATAAGAAGGATGCTACTGAACAAAATAAATCTGATACAAATAAAGATAATAAAGCTGTAGCTAATAATAAATCTAATAATCAAAATAAAGTAGCAGTGAATAATCAAAAGTCTGAACCTCAATCATCTAATGTTTCTAAAAAAGTTGATGTGAAAAAAGAAGAAAATAATAAAGATGTGAAGGCTAAGAGTTCTGATAGTAAAGCTAAATCTGCTGATAATAAGTCAGATAAACAACAAAAAGAATTACCTAAAACGGGTGAGAGTGAAAATCCATGGATACAAGTAGGATTATTATCATTAGTTGGCTTATCATTAATTGGCCTTTATACAATAAACCGTAAATCAAAAGCATAATTTTCTTAGTTATGAATAATTAAGGGGAGAAGTTTATGTTAAAGAAAATACTTTTATCAACATTATTATGTACAACAGTAACAACACCTTTAATAGGTAAAGTTAATGCAGAAGAAGTGAAACAAGATAAACCTGTGAAGTATGTGTTCAAATCCGGTGGTAAAGCAAGTCCTGTTTATATAAATTCTGATGGATCAATGACTATACCTGAGGAAATAGAACAAGAAGTCGTTGCACCAAAACCAGCTGATTATTATATATAAAGATGGAGTTGAAACAAAAGAAGTCAATCCTAAATATAAACATATTAAGGATCAATGGGCATACTATGATTTTTATGCATCAAAAGGTAAAGTAGCTGATTTATTAGTTGGTGAGCATCCTAGACCATTAGATGGTGTAACATTTGTTCCTAAGTCTGATAAAACTTCTGATGATAAAAAAACAGATGTTCAAAAAGTTGAGCCTAAAACTAATCAACCAAATGGTCAAAAAGAACCAAATAAAAACGCTACTGACAATCAGTCTAAATCAGATCAACCAAAACAAGGTGTTCCTGTTAAAGTAGATCAACCGACTAAGGATAATGCGAAAGTTGATAAAAAATCAGATAGTCAAAGTAATGTGGTTGATAAGAAAGATACAGATAATCAAAATAAAGTGGCAGTGAATAATCAAAAGTCTGAGCCTCAATCTTCTGATGTTTCTAAAAAAGTTGATGTAAAAAAAGAAGATAGCAATAAAGGTGTAGAGGCTAAGGGTTCTGATAGTAAAGCTAAATCTGCAGATAATAAATCAGATAAACAACAAAAAGAATTACCTAAAACGGGTGAGAGTGATAGTACGTGGTTACGTAATGGTTTAGTCATTTTATCTGCTTTTATTTTTCTTGTTATTTATAGATTGTCGCGTAAGTTTAATGTTTATTTTAAAAAATGATAATATTAAGAGAAAGTAAAATGAAAAATCATTAAGTATTGAATATAGATAGGATCTACAAAAACATATATTTTAATTACAAAAGGAGTCTTATACATGCAGGTACAAGGCTCCTTTTTATAATGCAGGTCAGTAAACGATATATCAAAGAATAATGGATTGTATCAAGATAAAAATTAAGATAATTAGACTATATATAGCTTATAAATTTATATGTATGTATGTTTCTTTCAATTAATAATATGAATTAATTTATATACTCTATTTTTAGTAAACCGAAAACATCGCTATCTAAGTATTGATCATTAATTCTTTGATCATGTCTTAAAGTGCCTTCTTTTTTAAATCCTAATTTCATTGGAATCTTTTGGCTTTTAATGTTATTTGTCGATGTTTTTATTTCTATTTTATTTAGATTCAATTCTGTAAAACAATAATCAATCAAGAATTTTAAACAGGTCGTGATTATACCTAACTTTTGATAGTTCTGATCTAGATAATAACCTATTGATGTTTTTCTAGTTGTCCAGTTGATAGAGAGCAATCCGATTACACCAACTAATTTATTGTTATACCAAATTCCACAATGAAAACCATTATTTTCTGCAAATTGGTTTAACCCAGACTTTATAAAACGGTTAATATCTTTTGGTTCGTGTACATTTTTTACAAAAGGTATCCATTCACTTAAATACTCTCTTGAATTTTCAATCATATCAAAAAGTGCTTGAGTATCATTATCTTCTAAAATTTTTAAGCTTAGGTTATCATTTATTTGAGTTTTAAACATATGAAACCTCCTTTTCCATAAAGTATACTAAAACTATTAGAAGACTTAAATACCATATAAAGAGAACTATAAAATACTTTTAAATAGAATCATTTTTATTATACTTATATTAAAGTAACTATTAGTACATGTTTCAAATAGAATGTTCTAATAATCTACGAATTTATTGTTAAAAAAGAATATTTATTATAAAGATTAAGCAATTGTTGTTGCTTGATCTCTTTTTATTTTGTTTATTAGTTTCTTGTTTATACGAGAAAATATATGTGATGTGGTGTTTGAATTAGATGTGTAATTTAAAAGATCATATTAACAATTAGGTCGTGTTATGTGGTAAAATAATCAAGATTGGAGTGGAAAGTAGATGCGTAAAGGTTACAATGTACCGATTTGGAGTACTTTTATTATTATATTAATCGCGCTTGATCAACTTACTAAATTTTTAATTGTTAAATCTTTAGAAGTGGGTGAGTCTATAAAGGTTATCAGTAATTTTTTATATATTACATCTCATAGAAACCAAGGTGCTGCTTGGGGGATTTTACAAGGAAAAATGTGGTTATTTTATATCGTAACAATTGTCGTGCTTGTTATTTTATTTATGTTCTTTAAGAATGAAGGATACGGACGACCTGATGTTCAACTTGGACTAAGTTTATTAATTGCAGGGTCAATTGGTAACTTTATAGATCGTTTGTTTAGAGGAGAAGTTGTTGATTTTGTTGATACATATATTTTCAGCTATAATTTCCCGATATTTAATGTAGCAGATGCTGCTTTAACGTTAGGTGTCATTGTATTGATAATTGTGATTTTATTTGAGGGCAAGGAGGAAAAAGCTTGAATACATTTGAATTTAAGATAGAGACAGAAAATGAAATTGGTGTAAGAATTGATAAATTATTACCTGATTTGAATCCAGATTGGTCAAGAAATCAAATTCAAGATTGGATTAAATTAGGTTTAGTTGAAGTAAATGGTAAAGTCATTAAAGCAAATTATAAGACGAAGCTTAATGATGTTATTGTTGCGACTGAAAAAGTAATAGAAGAAGTTGATATTGTCGCAGAAGATTTAGGTATTGAGGTTTATTATGAAGACAAAGATGTAGCGGTCGTTTATAAACCTAAAGGTATGGTTGTGCATCCAGCACCTGGCCATTATACAGGTACGTTAGTAAACGGATTAATGTATGTAATTAAAGATTTATCTGGTATTAACGGTGAAATTAGACCTGGTATTGTGCATCGTATAGATAAAGATACATCTGGTTTATTAATGATTGCTAAGAACGATATTGCACATAGAGGATTAGTTGAACAGTTAGTTGATAAAACTGTGACAAGAGAATATACAGCACTTGTACACGGTAATATACCTCACGAATTTGGAACAATTGAAGCGCCAATTGGTAGAAATCCTAAAGAACGTCAAGAAATGGCGATTGTGGATGATGGTAAAGAAGCTGTGACGCACTTTAATGTAATTGAAAAGTTCGAAAAATATACATTGGTTAAATGTCAGTTAGAAACTGGTCGTACTCACCAAATCAGAGTGCATATGAAACATATTGGTTTTCCTTTAGTAGGCGATCCTAAATATGGACCGAAGAAAACAATGAACATTGGTGGACAAGCTTTACATGCTGGATTATTAGGATTTGAACATCCAGTTACTGGTGAATATATTGAAAAAGAAGCACCACTACCAGAGTATTTTGAAACATTATTAGAGAAATTAAGAAATCGCGAAGATAAAAAATAAGTACAACGTGTAATAATACTTATTTAATTTTATTTAAACTTTGACATCATATGAAAAAAACGATATTATTGTTTTAACAATTAAAGCGTCTTTAACAGACAGTCCAGAGAGGCTGAGAAGACATAATATGAGCGTGTAGACCATCTTTGTATGGTACTAGTGTATACTCATGTCTTCTAAAGACGTGAGTATTTTTTTGTGGAAGGAGATTGAATATGGCTGAGAGGTTAATCATGGATGATGCTGCTGTAAACAGAGCATTAACAAGAATGTCACATGAAATACTTGAAAAGAACAAAGGTACTAAAGATATTGTCTTGTTAGGCGTAAAGACAAGAGGTGTATTTCTTGCTAACAGAATTGAGCAGAAAATCCAAGACATCGAACAAGTTCAAGTACCAACCGGAGAAATTGATGTTACACATTATCGTGACGATGTTCAGAATCAGCAAGGTACGATTAAAGTGAAATCATTTAATATCGATGTAGATATTAACGATAAGCATGTCATAATTGTAGATGATGTCCTTTATACAGGTAGAACTGTAAGAGCTTCATTAGATGCTATATTAGATCACGCAAGACCACGAAAAATAAGTTTAGCAACTTTAGTCGATAGAGGTCATAGAGAACTTCCGATTAGAGCAGATTATGTAGGTAAGAACGTTCCAACATCATCTAATGAATCAGTTGTCGTTGAACTAGAAGAGTTCGACCAACAAACAGCAGTAAAATTAAATTAAATAAATCCTTTTAAATCAGTACGAGAGACTGGCAAAGGAGCTTATATGGTTACAGGAGATAACTATACCTTTATAGGTATCACTGTATACATAGATCCCTTTGCATATCTTGTGAAGGGATCTTTTTTTGAATAGGAGAATGGAAATGTCACATAATGAAAAAATGTTTAAACGAACAGTAGAACCCATACTAGATGTTAATGATAAACCTAAAGCATCACAATGGTTCTTCTTAAGCTCACAGCATTTATTTGCAATGTTCGGAGCAACGGTACTTGTACCATTTCTAACAGGTTTACCTGTTTCAGCAGCACTCATTGCATCAGGTTTAGGAACGCTACTTTATATACTGATAACGAAAGGAAAGATACCAGCTTATCTCGGTTCGAGCTTTGCATTCATAACGCCGATTATTGTCGGACTCAAGACACATGATCTTGGTGAAATGCTTGTCGCATTATTTATGAGTGGTGTTCTTTACGTCATTATCGGATTGATTATAAAGGTTACTGGCACGAATTGGTTGCTTAATCTGTTACCTCCAGTCGTAGTTGGACCGGTTATCATGGTTATCGGACTTGGATTAGCACCGGTAGCAGTAAACATGGCGATGTACACAGATTCAAATGCAATGAAAGGCTATAGTGGCATTTACATTACAGTCGCACTCATCACATTAATTACTACAATTATCGTTTCAGTATTTTTCAAAGGATTCTTATCAATCATTCCTGTACTTATCGGAATTATTGTTGGATATATATCTTCATTATTATTTGGAATTGTGGACTTAGCGCCGATTTCAAAAGCAAAATGGATTCAAATGCCTGATATTTACTTACCGTTTCATGATTACACACCATCGCTACAATGGGGACTTATCTTAATCATGCTGCCAATCGTTTTTGTAACGGTTAGTGAGCATATCGGTCATCAAATCGTCATCAATAAAATTGTCGGTAAGAACTTCTTCAAAGATCCAGGTTTACACCGCTCATTAATAGGAGACGGGGTGTCAACGATGATGGCTTCAATTATTGGTGGGCCACCAAGTACGACATACGGCGAGAACATTGGAGTACTTGCCATAACAAGAATTTATAGTATATGGGTAATCGGTGGTGCAGCAGTACTTGCACTAATCTTAGGATTTGTTGGTAAATTCACAGCGATGATTTCAACAATTCCAACACCAGTTATGGGTGGTGTTTCCATACTATTATTCGGAATCATTGCTTCAAGTGGTTTGAGAATGTTGGTGGAGAACAATATCGACTTCGGTGACAACCGTAACTTGATCATTGCTTCTGTCATTCTCGTATTAGGAATCGGTAAAGCACATTTAGACTTCACAGGTATTGGCATACATTTAAACATTGAAGGTATGGCTTTAGCAGCAACAGTAGGTATCTTGCTCAATCTTATATTGCCAAAGAAAATAAAATAATTCTCAGGAGGCGTGTCATATGAAAAATTTATTAACAATGACTGATTTAACTAAAGACGATATCATGAAAATTATAACGAAAGCACAAGACATTAAAGAAAATGGTGCAGAAACTTTTGGTAAAGGCATGACGGTCGCAAACTTATTCTTTGAAAATTCAACACGAACAAAATGTAGTTTTGAAATGGCTGAAAGAAAATTAGGTTTAGAAGTCATTCCTTTTGAAATAAGTACTTCATCTGTTCAAAAAGGTGAATCTTTATATGATACTTGTAAAACTTTAGAATCTATTGGTGTAGACGCATTAGTCATTAGACATAGTGAAAATGCATATTATGACACATTACAAGGACTTAATATTCCAGTATTAAATGGTGGAGATGGAAGTGGCCACCACCCGACTCAAAGTCTTCTAGATATTATGACAATATATGAGGAGTACGGTTACTTCGAAGGATTAAAAATTTTAATCTCAGGCGATATAAAAAATTCAAGAGTAGCAAGAAGTAATGCAGATGCTTTAACGAAACTTGGTGCAGAAGTAATGTTCTCAGCACCGGAACAATGGAAATGTAATTTTTCAGATGTACCATATGTAGAAATTGATGATGTGATAGATGAAGTAGATGTATGTATGTTGTTAAGAGTGCAAAATGAAAGACATGATTCAGGTACAATGTTTAGTAAAGAAGACTATCACAATGCATACGGACTGACGATAGATAGATATAACAAACTTCATGACAATGCAATCGTCATGCATCCAGCACCAGTCAACCGAGGTGTTGAAATAGATACTTCACTTGTAGAAAGTTCGAAATCAAGAATTTTTAAACAAATGGAGAACGGCGTGTTCATTAGAATGGCATGTATACATGATGTACTTAATCACAAGGAGGAAAAAGTAAAATGTCACTTATAATCAAAAATGGAAAAATCTTATTAGAAGGTCAATTAGTTAACAAGGAAATTGAAATTGAAGATGGCAAAATTAAAAAAATAGATGATTATATAGAAGTAGAGAATCAAGAAGTTATTGATGCGAAAGGACATTTTATTTCAGCAGGATTTGTTGATGTACATGTACATTTAAGAGAACCTGGTGGCGAACATAAAGAAACAATTGAAACAGGTACTAAAGCAGCAGCAAGAGGTGGATTTACAACAGTTTGTCCAATGCCTAATACAAAGCCTGTCCCAGATTCAGTTGAACATTTAGATCGTCTTCACAAAATCATTGATGAGCATGCAGTGGTAAGAGTTTTACCTTATGCATCAATTACAGTAAGACAAGCTGGTAAAGAACATGTTGATTTCAAAGCATTAAAAGATAGAGGCATGTTCCAATTTACTGATGATGGTGTAGGTGTACAAACAGCTTCAATGATGTACGAAGCTATGAAAGAAGCAGCTAAAATTGATAAAGCAATCGTAGCACACTGCGAAGATAATTCATTAATTTATGGTGGTGCAATGCATGAAGGTAAACGAAGTGAAGAACTTGGCATTCCAGGTATTCCTTCAATTTGCGAAGCGGTACAAATTGCTAGAGACGTGTTATTAGCTGAAGCAGCAAATTGTCATTACCATGTATGTCACGTGTCTACAAAAGAAAGTGTACGTGTCATAAGAGATGCTAAAAAAGCAGGCATTAAAGTAACAGCTGAAGTTACACCACATCACTTATTACTTACAGAAGATGGCGTACCAGGTGACGATGCGATATACAAAATGAATCCACCTTTAAGAGCGAAAGAAGATAGAGATGCTTTAATCGAAGGTTTAATAGATGGAACAATTGATTGCATCGCAACAGATCATGCACCACATGCTAAAGAAGAAAAAGAAGTGTCAATGATTGATGCACCATTCGGAATAGTAGGAAGCGAAACAGCATTCCAATTATTATATACGCACTTTGTGAAAACAGGTAAATTTACATTAGAACAACTTGTTGCATTTTTAACAACGAAGCCAAGTGAAACATTTAACTTACCTTATGGTCGATTAGAAGAAGGAAGCTACGCTGACTTAACTATTATAGACTTGGAAAGAGAAAGACCGATACGAGCAGAAGAGTTTGCTTCTAAGAGTACAAACACACCATTTATAGGAGAAGTCGTTTCAGGATATCCAATTCTAACAATTTGTGATGGAGAAATTGTCTTCAAGGAGGAAGTATAAGATGAAAAATAAAAGATACTTAGTATTAGAAGATGGTACAACATATAAAGGTTATGCATTAGGTTCAGATGATTTAACAGTTGGAGAAATTGTTTTTAATACAGCAATGACAGGTTATCAAGAAACCATTTCAGACCCATCTTATACTGGACAAATTATTACATTTACTTACCCGCTTATTGGTAACTACGGGATAAACAGAGATGACTTTGAATCATTAACACCAACTTTAAATGGTGTTGTTGTGAGAGAAGCTTGTGATTACCCAAGTAACTTTAGATCAAGTAAGTCTTTAGATGAAACGTTAAAATTTTATCATATACCAGGTATTTCAGGTGTTGATACAAGAAGTTTAACACGTAAAATTAGAAAATTCGGTGTCCTTAAAGCTGGATTTACTGATAATGTTGATGAAATAGAAAGGCTTGTTCAGCGCTTAAATACTGAATCGTTAAGAACGGACGAAGTTGAACAAGTTTCATCAGTTAGACCATACATTTCAACAGGTGATGGCTATAAAGTTGTATTAATTGATTACGGTAAAAAAGAAAATATCGTGAGAGAACTTAATAGAAGAGGCTGTGATGTAACAGTCGTACCATATCAAACATCATTTGAAGAAATACTAAATATCTCACCAGATGGCATAATGGTTTCAAATGGACCAGGGAATCCTGAAAGTGTGCAAGAAACCATTCAAACAATTAAACAACTAGTCGGCAAAATACCATTCTTCGGCATTTGTTTAGGACATCAATTGTTCGCATTATCTCAAGGTGCAACATCTTATAAGATGAAATTTGGTCATAGAGGTGCCAATCATCCAGTACAAAATCTACAAACTGGAAAAGTAGATTTAACAAGTCAAAACCATGGTTATGCAATTGATGAAGCGTCTATTGCACAAACTGATTTAGAAGTGACGCATATCGCATTAAATGATAAATCAATTGAAGGATTAAGACATAAAAAATATCCAGCATTTTCAGTACAATATCATCCAGAAGCATCACCTGGACCGCACGACTCAAACTATTTATTCGATGAATTTATTGAAATGATTAAATTACATAAAGCGAAGGAGCGTACAATCAATGCCTAAACAAACTGATATAAAATCCATCTTAGTAATTGGTTCTGGCCCAATCATTATAGGTCAAGCTGCAGAATTTGATTATGCAGGCACTCAAGCATGCTTAGCATTAAAAGAAGAAGGTTATCGTGTAATACTCGTAAACTCTAATCCAGCAACAATTATGACGGACACTGAAATAGCAGATACAGTATATATTGAACCTTTAACTTTAGACTTTGTGAGTCGCATTATTCGTAAAGAACAACCAGACGCATTGTTACCAACTTTAGGTGGACAAACTGGTTTGAACATGGCAATTGAATTACACGAAAATGGTGTATTAGAAGAAAATAACGTACGTTTATTAGGTACACAACTATCTTCAATCGAACAAGCTGAAGATAGAGATTTATTCCGTACACTTATGAATGAATTAAATGAACCAGTACCTGAAAGTGATATCGTGAATGATATTGAAGGGGCTTTAAATTTCGCGAACGAAATTGGCTACCCGCTAATCGTGCGACCTGCGTTTACGATGGGTGGTACTGGTGGTGGAATTTGTCACGATGAAAAAGAACTAAGAGAAGTTGTTCAAAATGGCTTGAAATACAGCCCGGTAACACAATGTTTATTAGAAAAATCCATCGCAGGTTACAAAGAAATTGAATACGAAGTGATGAGAGATAAAAATGATAATGCCATTGTAGTTTGTAACATGGAGAACATCGATCCAGTTGGCATTCATACAGGTGACTCAATCGTAGTTGCACCAAGTCAAACATTATCAGACGTAGAATATCAAATGTTAAGAGATGTATCTCTCAAAATTATTCGTGCTTTAAAAATTGAAGGCGGATGTAACGTACAATTAGCACTTGATCCAAAATCACTCGATTACTACATAATAGAAGTTAATCCTCGTGTATCAAGGTCGTCAGCATTAGCTTCAAAAGCAACAGGTTATCCAATTGCGAAGTTAGCTGCCAAAATAGCAATCGGTATGACTTTAGATGAAATGTTAAATCCTGTAACAGGTACATCATATGCAGCATTTGAACCAGCACTAGACTATGTTGTTTCTAAAATACCAAGATTTCCTTTTGATAAATTCGAAAAAGGCGAACGTCATCTCGGTACACAAATGAAAGCAACTGGGGAAGTCATGGCAATAGGTAGAACGTATGAAGAATCATTATTAAAAGCGATTCGTTCATTAGAATATGGTGTGCATCATTTAGGTTTACCAAATGGCGATGAATTTGAATTAGATTTTATTGAAGAGAGAATTAAAGCACAAGATGATGAAAGATTATTCTTTATTGGCGAAGCAATTAGACGTGGTACATCACTTGAAAGAATACATGAATTAACTCAAATTGATTATTTCTTCTTGAATAAATTCAAACACATCATCGATATTGAACACGATTTAAAAGAGAAAAAAAGCGATTTAGACGCATTATTATGGGCGAAACAATACGGCTTTAGTGATAAAGTCATTGCACATAGATGGGAACAATCAGAGCGAGACATATATGATTTAAGACAAGAACATGGTATTAACCCAGTTTACAAAACAGTAGATACATGTGCGGCAGAATTCGAATCAGAAACACCATATTTCTACGGTACTTATGAAGAAGAAAATGAATCTATAGTCACTGAAAAAGAAAAAATCATCGTATTAGGATCAGGTCCAATTAGAATTGGACAAGGTGTGGAATTTGATTATGCTACTGTACATGCTGTATGGGCTATTCAAGAAGCGGGTTATGAAGCAATTATTATTAACAACAACCCTGAAACAGTTTCAACAGACTTCTCGATATCTGACAAGTTATACTTTGAGCCACTGACTGAAGAAGATGTGATGAGTATCATTAATCACGAACAACCTAAAGGCGTAGTCGTTCAATTTGGTGGGCAAACAGCAATCAATTTAGCAGATAAAATTGCACAAAAAGGTATTCAAATATTAGGTACGACGCTTGAAAATCTTAACAGAGCTGAAGATAGAAAAGAATTTGAAGCTTTATTACAAAAAATTGATGTACCACAACCATTAGGTAAAACAGCGACTTCAGTTCAAGAAGCGATAGATAACGCAAATGAAATTGGTTATCCGGTTGTTGTAAGACCTTCATATGTACTAGGTGGAAGAGCGATGGAAATTGTATATGCTGAACCTGAATTGAGAAATTATATGGAACAAGCAGTTAAAGCAAGCCCAGAGCATCCAGTACTGATTGACCGTTATTTAACAGGTAAAGAAATTGAAGTAGACGCAATTTCAGATGGTGAAACTGTTGTCATCCCAGGTATTATGGAACATATTGAAAGAGCGGGTGTCCATTCAGGTGATTCAATTGCCGTATATCCACCTCAAACTTTAACGGATGCAGAAATTGATTTACTAGTTGATTACACAACGAAATTGGCAAAAGGCTTAAACATAGTAGGACTTATCAATATTCAGTTTGTGCTTTCTAAAGGAGAAGTATTTGTACTGGAAGTTAATCCAAGAGCAAGTCGTACAGTACCATTCTTAAGTAAAATTACTGAAATTCCAATGGCTAAGATTGCTACTAAAGCAATTGCAGGCATCACGTTGAAAGAACAAGGATATGAAAGTGGATTAGCACCATATAAAGAAGGTGTATATGTTAAAGCACCAGTATTCAGCTTTAATAAACTTAAAAATGTTGATATCACATTAGGACCTGAAATGAAATCGACAGGTGAAGTAATGGGTAAA
Source organism: Mammaliicoccus sp. L-M44 (assembly GCF_022386355.1). Lineage (NCBI taxonomy): Bacteria > Bacillati > Bacillota > Bacilli > Caryophanales > Staphylococcaceae > Mammaliicoccus > Mammaliicoccus sp. L-M44. The sequence goes on from NZ_JAJNIU010000012.1 coordinate 37,501, forward strand.
GACAGTACTTTAGAAAAAGCATTATATAAAGGTTTAACAGCAAGTGGTTTAAAAGTACAAGATCAAGGTACAGCATTATTTACTGTAAGTGATAAAGATAAAGCAGAAGCATTAACAATCGCTAAGAGATTTCATGAGATTGGTTATAGAATTTTTGCAACTGAAGGTACTGCACAATACTTTAAAGATCATGACATCCCAGTGTATACGGTTGGTAAAATAGGCGGCGAACATGACTTGCTATCTGTAATACAAAAAGGTGAAGTACAACTTGTGGTCAACACAATGACAAAAGGTAAAGTATACGAAAGAGACGGATTCCAAATTAGACGTGAATCAGTAGAAAATGGTATACCATGTTTAACATCACTCGATACGGCAAATGCTTTAGCAGATGTAGTGGAAAGTATGACATTTAGAACTGAACAAATGTAGTGGGGGGATTATAATGTCCGAGATAATGACAGTTGTATCAAATAATCAAATAGCAGATGCTATTTTTGAATTAAAAGTACATGGAAATCTTACGAAAAATATGAAAAAACCTGGACAGTTTGTTCATATTAAAGCTGGTACAGGAACTGAACATATGTTGAGAAGACCAATTTCAATTTGTGAAGTGAACCGTGAAGAAGAAACATTTACAATGCTTTTTAGAAGAGAAGGACACGGTACAGAATTGATTTCACAATTAAAACAAGGCGATCCAATTGATGTGATTGCACCTTTAGGGAACGGATTCCCAGTTGCTGAAGCGCAAAATACTGCCTTACTAGTCGGAGGTGGTATTGGCGTGCCACCTATGTACGAATTATCTAAACAGCTCAATGCTAGAGGTATAAAGACAATTCACGTATTAGGTTTTCAAAGTGCTAAAGATGCATTTTATATAGACGAATTTAGTGCGCTAGGTGATACGTATGTTGCAACTGCAGATGGAACGCTTGGTACTAAAGGATTTGTTACAACTGTTATTGAAAATTTAGACACACCCTTCGATATTTTTTACAGCTGTGGACCAAAAGCAATGTTGAAAGCTTTAACACTTCAATTAAGTGATGTGAAAGGTTATATTTCACTCGAGGAACGTATGGGTTGTGGCATCGGTGCTTGCTATGCATGTGTTTGCCATACTGATAATGAAGCGGGTTATGTCAAAGTTTGTACAGACGGTCCCGTATTTGAAAAAGGAGCTGTCATCATATGAGTCGATTAAATATTTCGCTACCAGGATTAAATTTGAAAAATCCAATCATGCCAGCAAGTGGATGCTTTGCTTTCGGAAAAGAATTCAGCCAGTTTTATGATTTGTCAGAACTTGGCGCAATCATGATTAAAGCAGCAACTCAATTTGCAAGATACGGTAATGAAGCGCCACGTGTCGCTGAAACTGCAAGTGGTATGATTAATGCTATTGGCCTTCAAAATCCAGGTGTTCACCATATTATTGAACATGAATTGAAATACCTTGAACAATATGATGTACCCATTATTGCTAATGTAGCAGGTTCTACTGAAGAAGAATATGTTTACGTAGCCAAACATATCTCACAAGCTTCAAATGTTCATGCACTAGAATTGAATATTTCATGTCCAAATGTTAAAGAAGGTGGGATTCAATTTGGTACTGTTCCTGAGGTGGCTAAAGAACTGACGAGAAAAGTAAAAGCTGTTTCAGAAGTGCCTGTGTATGTAAAGTTATCACCTAATGTAACAAATATTGTAGAAATGGCGAAAGCTATTGCAGAATACGCTGATGGTATAACGATGATCAACACTTTAGTAGGATTAAGAATCGATGCGAAGACTGGAAAACCAATCATAAGTAATGTTATAGGTGGACTAAGTGGACCAGCAATCAAGCCAGTTGCATTAAGAATGGTATATGAAGTAAGTCAACATGTTGATATTCCAATTATCGCAATGGGTGGCGTAAGAACGGCTCAAGATGTCATTGATTATATTTCAGTTGGTGCTGATGCAGTAGCAGTTGGAACAGCAAACTTTGAAAATCCAACAGTATGTAAAGATATTATTGATGAATTACCTACATTACTCGACCAATTAGGCGTTGAACATATTACAGAACTTAAAGGTAGAACTTATAACCAACAAGGAGTTGTCAAATAACATGAAGAATACACCAATAATTGCATTAGACTTTGCAACTCTAGAGGAAGTTGATCAATTTTTAGATTTATTTAATGAACCACTATTTGTAAAAGTAGGTATGGAACTTTATTTGCAAAATGGTCCTGATGCGATCAATCGAATTAAACAAAGAGGTCATGATATCTTTTTAGATTTAAAGTTACATGACATTCCAAACACTGTTAAAGGCGCATTAAAAGGATTAGGTAAACTCAATATCGACTTAATTAATGTGCATGCAGCAGGTGGTAAAAACATGATGGCTGCTGGACTTGAAGGCTTACGTGAGACAAATCCTAATGCTAAGTTAATAGCTGTAACTCAGTTAACTTCTACTACAGAACAACAAATGAAAGATGAACAAAATATTCAATCATCCATCAATGAATCAGTCGTGCACTATGCAAAAATGGCACATGAAGCAGGACTTGATGGTGTCGTTTGTTCACCATTAGAATCTACTTTAATTCAAGACCATATCGGTGAAACATTCTTGAAAGTGACACCAGGTATACGTTTAGAATCTGATAAGACACATGATCAACAACGTGTGACAACGCCAGAAGATGCTAAAAAATTAGGCTCAACACATATAGTAGTAGGTCGTTCAATTACGCAACATGAAGATCCAGTAGCAAGATATCACGAAATATTACAAAGATGGGAAGGATAATTCATATGACTCAAAATATTGCACAATCATTATTAGAAATTAAAGCTGTAACACTTTCACCTGAGGACCCATATACATGGAGTTCAGGCATAAAATCACCGATTTATTGTGATAATAGAGTGACATTAGCATATCCTGAAATTAGAGAAAATATTTATCAAGGTTTAATTCAATTGATTAAAGAACATGCTCAAGATGTTGAAATTATTTCTGGTACGGCAACAGCAGGTATTCCACATGCAGCATTTGTTGCTGATCAACTAAAATTACCGATGAGCTATGTGAGATCTAAAAGTAAAGGTCATGGTAAAGGCAATCAAATCGAAGGTGCTTTAAGCAAAGGGAAAAAAGTAGTTGTAATTGAAGATTTAATTTCAACAGGTGGTTCATCAATTAATGCTGTGGAAGCTTTAATTGAAGATGGCGCGGAAGTATTAGGGGTATTTGCAATCTTTACATATGGTATTAACAAAGCAGAAGAAGCTTTCAAAGAAATCAATGTTCCATTCTATACTTTGTCTAATTATGATGAACTGATTTCAGTAGCTGAAAAAGAAGGTTATATCGAAAACAAAGATATAAAAACTTTAAAAGCATGGAAAGATACTTTATAATAAAGTCAAGATAAGGGGGGTCTTTATGGAAAGCCAACATAAATTATCTGCAGCCGAAGAACAAGAGCAGATAAAAAAATGGGGACATATTAATGATTTTCTTAAAAAAGATTCTAATGCGAAACCTGACTTTAATCACTATGAAGTAAGAGACGAAAATATGTACGAACGTACCGGTTATTCCAATAACACAAACGTGAATAGACAGAGAAGATATGATTTAGGCGACAAAAATATATTCAAAAGTATCAAAAAAGAATTAGAAGCAAAAGGATTCTTTGAAGATTATCATGAAGAAAAGTAAAAAAACTGCTGAAAAATTGATATTCAATTTTTTCAGCAGTTTTTTTATATATACCATGAATATTCAGAAAATTGTATGAATTGAAGAAAACCTTTGTTAAAATGTAAACGTATACACTTTTAAAGGGGGCGAAAATTATGAATAAACATGACAATAAGTTGACGAATCAACTTTGGAAAGAAAGTGGACGTACGAAAGAAATGTTAAAATTCTTTTCTGCGGATGCAATGAAAAATCAAAATAAGCCAGATCCTGAATTAAAAGCTTATAATACTGCACAATTAATCGGGTTAATACTAGGGCCATTACTATTTTTAGTTGTGTTATTATTTTTTAAAGCAGATGGATTAAGTCAAAATGGTGTCTACGTTATGGCAGCTACTTTATGGATTGCTGTATGGTGGATTACTGAAGCGATTCCTATTCCAGCAACAAGCTTAATGCCTTTATTCCTTTTTCCTTTAGGCGGAATTATGGATAGCGCGACCGTTTCAAGTGCATATGGAGATGATATTGTATTCCTATTCTTAGGAGGTTTCATTATTGCTATTGCGATGGAAAGATGGAATTTACATACAAGAATTGCACTCGTCATTATTAAAAGTATTGGTACGAGTACAGGTAGAATTTTATTAGGATTTATGATTGCAACGGGTGCTTTATCGATGTTTGTTTCAAACACAGCAGCCGTAATGATCATGATTCCAATCGGTATGGCAATTATTAAAGAAGCGAATGAATTAACAGCTGAAGGCAATGACAATCACAATTTATCACAATTTGAAAAATCACTCGTACTTGGTATCGGTTATGCAGGTACAATCGGAGGATTGGGAACTTTAATTGGGACACCGCCACTAATTATATTGAAAGGTCAATACGAGAAGATTTTCGGAGAAGAAATTGGCTTTGGTCAATGGATGGTTATGGGTGTACCTACAGTCATTATCATACTCGCGATAACTTGGGCATATTTAAATTTTGTAGTATTTAAACATGACATGAAAGAACTTCCAGGTGGAAAAGAAATTATTACAAGAGAGTTAAAGTCTTTAGGTAAGACGACTTATGAAGAAAAAGTTGTATTCACACTATTCTGTTTAGCAGCATTTTTATGGGTATCTAGAGAGTTTTTATTAGCACAATTACCTTTTACAGAATTGGTTAAAGATGGCACAATTTCAATGTTTATTGCTGTTATACTTTTCTTAATTCCAGCAAGACGCAAATTTGCTAGAATTCTTGATTGGTCAATTGCTAAAGATTTACCGTGGGGCATTTTGTTACTATTTGGTGGTGGTTTAGCAGTGGCTTCTGCCATTACAGAAAGTGGATTAGATAAATGGATGGGTAAACAAATTTCAGGATTAGATGGTGTGAATGTTATTTTAATCATCGGAATTGTCACGATGTTTGTATTATTCTTAACTGAAATTACATCTAATACTGCAACGGCTACAATGATCTTACCAATTTTAGCTACAATTGCAGTTGGTATTCATGTTCATCCACTAGCATTAATGATTCCGGCAGCAATGGCTGCAAACTGTGCATTTATGTTACCAGTTGGTACTCCACCAAATGCGATTGTATTTGGTACAGACAAAGTAACCATTCGAGAAATGGCGACAGCCGGATTTTGGTTAAACTTAATCAGCTGTGTAATTATCGTCGGATTTGTATGGTTCATGGTTCCATGGTTATTTGGAATAGATTTAGTAGCAAGTAAATAATTGAAATATAATAAAAAAGAAATGCTTGGACATTGTTCCAAGCATTTCTTTATGTAGTATTTTAATCCATAAATAGTTTAATAAATATATATCCGACAATGATGATGGCTAACATAATAACGATCGGTAACAATAATGAAAGTGACATAAAATCTCTCCTTTGTCTTTAAAGCTTAATAAGATTATACTAAATAATATACGATTTAAAAAATGATTAAAATCTGTTGATGGAGTGTTTATTGAATGATACCAAAAATTACGACATTTTTAATGTTTAACGGTGAAGCTGAAGAAGCGATTAATTTTTATACGTCTATTTTTAAAGATAGTGAAATATTGACATTAGTTAAGTATGGTGAAGAAGGACCTGGTGAACCTGGGACTGTTCAACATTCTATATTTAAAATAAATGGACAAATATTTATGGGAATCGATCAAACAAATGGTGTTGAAATTGAGATGAATCCTGCAATGTCATTATATGTAACGTGTGAATCAGCAATGGAAATGGAACATTTATATTCTAAACTTAAATCTGGTGGCGCGATTCTCATGCCGAAAACAGAATTACCGCCAACATTTAGAGAGTTTGCATGGGTTCAAGATAAATTTGGCGTGAATTTCCAACTTGCTTTACCTGAACAACAGTCATAAATGCAATATATAAAAGAAAAACTTTCATAACTGATAAGCCTTTGAAACTGATTTCTGGCCAATCAAGTTATGAAAGTTTTTGTTATTTTTTAAGTAATTTTTTAATGTCGTCATAATCAGTCGTTACATAAAGTGTTGTTTGACTGTCGTAAGTGACAAATCCTGGTTTAGCACCACTCGGTTTATGGACATTCTTTATAGCAGTGTAGTCAACAGGAATTTGACCTGATTGACTTGCTTTAGAATAATACCCGGCAATCATTGCCGCTTCTTCGATTGTTTTTTGCGTGGGTTCATCTTCTTGTATGACAACATGTGAACCTGGAATATCTTTCGTATGGAACCATAATTGATTTTTTCTTGCGACACGATGTGTTAAGTAATCGTTTTGTTTATTATTTTTACCTAATAAAATCGTTTGACCATCTGTAGAAATAAATGTCGTTAACGTAATTTTGTTAGAATTTTTCTTTTTCTTATTTTTACGTTTCTTCACAAAACCTTGATCTTCTAATTCTTCTCTAATGTCATCAATATCATCAACAGAAATATGTGCAAGTTGTTGTTCTAATGATTCGAAATATAAGATATTAGATTGTGTCAATTTGATTTGTTTATCTAATTCTATTTCACGTGTCTTAAGTCTGTTATATTGTTTGTAATAATATTGAGCATTCATTGAAGGTGATTTCGTTGGATTTAAAGGTATCGTAACAGGCTCATTGTTATAATAATTAATAGTTTCCAACGATTTGTCACCTTGTTTAATTTGATACATATTCGCCGTTATTAATTCTCCAAATAATTGTTGCTCATCTTTGTTACGAGCCGCTTCTCGCTCATTAATTAATTTCTCTAGTTTATGGCGATTTTTTTGAAGATGTTGGTCGACAATTTTAACCAAATCTAATGCACGTTGCTTAACGCGTTCTCTTTCACCGCGTGATTCATAAAATCTATCTAAACATTCGTGTAAATCATTAAAGGACATATAGTCATTTCCATAAGAACGTAACGGCATAAAGTAGAAAATTTCTTTGCCAGTCGAATCATCACTGTAAATAACAGGATTAGGTGATTGTTGAACTTCATCCATTACTTCATTAAAAGCTTTCACTAAAGTTTCTTGGTTCATAAATGGTCGTCTAGATGTAATCTCTTTTGTTATAAGTGGACTAAAACCTTCAAATTGTTGAAGAAGCTGTCGGTCAATTTTACCAGAATTAAAATCAATATATTTATTAATATCATCCACTTCGAAAGGATTTAATTTTTTAACAGTAGGTGGATATTCATATTTGAAACCTGGCATAATTGTACGAGCAGTATTAGTATTAGGTGTATGATGTTTAAAGCCGTCGATAATTTTACGGTCGCCATCAATTAAAATGATATTACTATGTCTACCCATAATTTCTAATACGATTGTTCGTTTTCTTAAATCACCAATTTCATCTCGAGAATGAACATCGATCTCTACTAGTCGGTCATTACCAATTTGAGTAATACTTTGAATAATGCCGCCATCTAAATGTTTACGTAGTACTCTAAGAAACATTGGTGGGTCGAAAGGATTATCAAATTTTTCAGCAGTTAAGTGAAAACGACTGAAATTTGCATGTGTTGATAATAGTAATTGTTTATTTTTTCGTTCACTTCGAATTGTTAATATAATTGTGTCATTACTAGGTTCAGTAATTTTATGAATTCGCCCAGTTACGAGCGATTGTATATCTTCAACGATCTTTCTAGTAAATAAGCCATCAAAAGCCATTTGCATTCACACCTTTATCAAAAGTCAATTTATTGTAACATGTAAGGGATTAAATGAGTATAATTCTGTTTAATCTTTAAACGTCTCTAGCCATATAGAATTGAAATATGGTAAGATATAAAAAAACAAAATGATAATAAATCGTTAGTATTCATTAGGAAAGGTCGTTTGACATGAACATAGAAAAAGGGTTACTGATAGTGCTCTCTGGCCCATCTGGAGTTGGTAAAGGAACAGTACGTAAATCAATATTTGATGATCCGAGTACGGATTTTAAATATTCTATCTCTATGACTACTCGAAACATGCGTGAAGGCGAAACAGATGGCGTAGATTATTTCTTTAAATCAAGAGAAGAATTTGAAGCTTTAATTGCTGATGACCAATTTATAGAGTATGCTGAGTATGTTGGTAATTACTATGGTACGCCAGTACAATACGTAAGAGATACGATGGATAACGGTTATGATGTATTTTTAGAAATAGAAGTAGAAGGTGCGAAACAGGTTAGAAAGAAATTCCCTGAAGCATTATTTATTTTCTTAGCACCACCAAGTCTTGAACATTTGAAAGAAAGACTTGTCGGTCGCGGAACTGAATCAGATGAAATCATCCAGAACCGAATTCTTGAAGCGCGTAAAGAAGTTGAAATGATGAACCTTTACGATTATGTTGTTGTAAACGATGAAGTTGAATTAGCGAAAGAGCGTATTCAAGCCATCGTAGAAGCTGAACACTTAAAAAGAGAACGTGTTGAAGCACGTTACAGAAAAATGATATTGGAGGCAAAAAAATAATGTTATACCCACCACAAAACGAATTAAAAGACAGCATCAATTCTAAATATTTAGTTGTAACAACTGCAGCTAAGAGAGCACGTGAATTACAAGAACACCCTGACAGTTTATTATTAGATGAATATCGTTCACTAAAAAATGTAGGTCAAGCACTAGAAGAAATAGCAGCTCATAAAGTATATGCTAAATTAGAAGACTAATCATTTGAATTAACGAAAGACCTTTTATGTTTGGACGACCAATCCATACATGAAAGGTCTTTTTATTGAATATGTATATTGTAATTTAGATTCATGACAGTCTTTTTTAAAGAATGTATAATAAGTATAAAGTTTAAGAATCGAATTAATCGGAGGAGTACACAAATGAAGAATATACTTCTAGCTGTAACTGGGGGAATAGCTGCCTATAAAGCTATAGATTTAACGAGCAAATTAACACAAAGCGGCTATCAAGTGCGCGTCATGTTAACTGAACATGCGAAACAGTTTGTGACACCATTGGCATTTCAAGCTATCAGTCGCAATCACGTTTATACAGATACTTTTGACGAAAAAGATGTCAGTGAAATTCAACATATTACGTTAGCTGACTGGGCTGATGCAGTCATCGTTGCGCCTGCAACAGCTAATACAATTAGTAAATTAGCGAATGGCTTAGCAGATAACATGGTGACTTCAACATTACTCGCTACGACTGCTCCTGTTTTTATCGCACCAGCAATGAATGTTCATATGCTTGAACATCCTTCTACCGTTGAAAATATGTCTCGATTAAGAAATTATGGTTATAAATTCATCGCGCCTGGGGAAGGTTATTTAGCTTGTGGTTATGTTGCAAGAGGTAGAATGGAAGAACCGATTACCATTTTAACAATTATTGATGATTATTTTAAAGAACAAGCACAACCACAAACATTTGCTTTAAAAGGTAAAAACGTACTTGTAACTGCTGGACCAACAGTTGAAAAAGTAGATGCTGTACGCTATTTTACAAATCGTTCAAGTGGAAAGATGGGTTATGCATTAGCTGAAGCTGCAAGAGATTTAGGGGCGAACGTTACGTTAGTAAGTGGAGAGACAAATTTAACGCAACCTGTTGGCGTAGAATTTGTTCAAGTAACAAGTGCTGAAGATATGTTCCAAGCTGTTAAATCACGTATGAATGATATGGACATGATTATTAAAGCAGCAGCAGTCGCTGATTACACACCAGTTGAAACTTCTGAACATAAAATGAAAAAGAAAGATGGCGACTTACAGCTTACATTTAAAAGAACGACAGACATCCTTAAATATTTAGGGGAACATAAAGATAAGCAATATTTAGTTGGATTTGCTGCTGAAACAGATAATGTCGAAGAATATGCAATGGGTAAATTGAAAAAGAAAAATGCAGATGTCATCGTTGCCAATCACGTTGCGAATGAGGCAATTGGTTTTAGATCTTCAGATAATGAAGTAGATATGTATTTTGCAAATGGAGATAAAGTACCAATTGCTAAAGCTTCTAAACAACAAGTGGCCATCAAAATTTTAAATGAAATTACTAGTAGGTGGGAAGATTGATTGCAAATGTAGTCGTAGATATTCCAGCTAAAAATGTCGACAAAATATTTGATTATTTAATTCCGCAAGATATTGAAGATATCGTCAAAGTCGGTGTTAGAGTTGAAGTGCCTTTTGGTCCACGTAAAATTCAAGGGTTTGTCATTGGCATAAGTGAAGAATTAACAAGTGACATTGATCAGTCTAAATTAAAATCAATCATTCGTGTTAAAGATTTTAAACCAGAGTTAACAGCGGAACTCATTGAACTGAGTGAATGGATGTCTAACTTTCACTTAGTTAAGCGTATTTCGGCTTTAGAAATTATGTTACCGAGTGCTGTCAAAGCTAAATATCAAAAAGTATATTGTGTTGCTGATCCAGAAGGGATTCCTGCACAATATTTAAATCATTTTAATAAAGAAGGTATTTTAACATTTGAACAAGCGCAACAACTTCAAATTGTTTCTATTTTAGAAGACTTTGTAGAAAATGAGGCAATTATAAAAGACACAATTGTAGGTCAACAACTTACAAGAAAATATGTAACTTGTGTAAGAATCGTCCCTACAGATCGATTAGATGAGATTTTGATGTCATTGAGTAAAAAAGAAAAACAACTTGATGTCATGAACTATTTAATTGAACATAGACGAGAAGATGTCATGCTCAGAACATTAAAAGAAGAAGGTTTCTCAGAATCGAGTATCAATACGCTTGTTAAAAATCAAATATTAGAAAAATACGATGGCATTATGAATAGAGATCCGTATGAGCATCGTATTTTTGAAAAAGAACATAATAAAGCATTAACTGAAGCGCAACATGAAGCTTTTACACAGATTGATGAAGCGGTTCGTAATAATGAATCGAAGACGTTTCTTTTACATGGTGTGACGGGTTCAGGGAAAACAGAAGTATACTTACAAACTATTGAGAATGTACTTAAAAAAGGTGAACAGGCGATTATGCTTGTACCTGAAATTGCATTAACACCTCAAATGGTTAACCGATTTAAAGCGCGCTTTGGTGATGAAGTTGCTGTATTACATTCCGGTTTATCTAAAGGTGAAAAGTACGATGAATGGCAAAAAATAAGAGATGGTAAAGCGAGTGTTTCAGTCGGTGCAAGATCAAGTGTCTTTGCACCATTTGAAAAATTAGGTCTTATTATCATTGACGAAGAGCATGAAGCAACGTATAAGCAAGAAGATTATCCGAGATATCATGCAAGAGAAATCGCGATATGGAGAAGTGAATATCACAAATGCCCAGTCGTATTAGGATCAGCTACACCAAGTCTAGAAACTTTTGCACGTGCAGAGAAAAATGTTTATCAATATTTAGGATTACCAGATCGTGTAAATCAACAGAAAATGCCTGAAATTGAACTCATTGATATGAGGGAAGAACTTCAAGAAGGTAATCGTTCGATGTTCTCTAATGACCTGACTAAAGCTATTCAAGATCGCATTGATAAAGGGGAACAAATTGTATTGTTCTTAAATAGAAGAGGACATTCATCATTTGTATTATGTAGAGATTGCGGACACGTACCACAATGTCCAAATTGTGATATCTCGCTTACATATCACAAGACACATGATGATTTAAAATGTCATTATTGTGGATACAGTGAACCTATGCCTCAAAGATGTCCAAGTTGTGAAAGTGAACATATACGACAAATGGGTGTTGGCACGCAGAAAGTCGAAGAAATTATATATGACACATTCGAACGCGCTAAAGTTATTAGAATGGATGTCGATACCACTTCGAAAAAAGGAGCTCACGAAAAATTATTAACAGCTTTCGGGAATCAAGAAGCAAATATTCTGTTAGGGACACAGATGATTGCTAAAGGACTGGACTTTGAAAATATTACATTAGTAGGCGTACTTAATGCAGATACGATGTTAAACTTGCCAGATTTCAGATCGAGTGAAAAGACATTCCAATTACTGACTCAAGTTGCAGGTAGAGCAGGGCGACATGAGAAACAAGGCGAAGTCATGATTCAAACATATAATCCAGATCATTACGCTATCTTAGATGTCACAAGCAATGATTATATGTCCTTTTACCAAAAAGAAATGAAATTTAGACAGATTGGTAAGTACCCACCATATTATTATCTTGTGAATTTGACTATTAGTCATACAGATATTAAAAAAGTATTAAAAGCATCCAAGCATATACATGGTATATTGTTGCAACACGTTACAACACAATCCTTTGTATTAGGACCATCACCAAGCCCGTTGTCACGTATTAATAATAGACATCGATTCCAAATATTAATTAAATTTAAGAACGAACCAGATTTATTAACAGCCTTACAATATTTAGATGATTATTATCACGAGCAATACTTAAAAGATAAACTATCACTAGAAATAGACATTAACCCGCAAATGATGATGTAAATAGAAAGAAACCCGTGAAATGTGAAGATTTCACGGGTTTTTTGTATGTGTATAGATGAAAATGTAGGTTTTTACGTAAGTACAGGTGCCATTAAAAGCAGTTCTGTCCAAAGGTGCAAATACTGATACTGTTATTAGCAGTTTTGGCTAAAGGTGCAAATACTGACCCCGTTAAAAGCAGTTCTTGTTAAAAGTGCAAATAACGAACACTACATTAGTTTATTTAGGGAAGAATTTTCTATTTCTTTTCTTAGCTGATTTAAAATACTTGTTACAAACACGACCAATCGTATATTCTTTCACCGGATAACACCACTGGATGGCTTCATCAAATGTGAAGCCGTCTCTTTTTAAATAATAGAGTTCTTTCAAATTGTACAGAATGATTTTTTCGGATTTGATCTTACAATGACAGTACGTGCAGTTATAGTAGATTTTACTTTCTACTATATTGATTGTGTGCATTTTTCTGCAGCTCGGGCATTTTATACCTGCTAAGCTGATGTCGAAGTATGGTGTGATTTCTTTTTGATAATAAGTGGAATGAATTTTCTTGTGTTGCAATAAAAAGTTTAATAATGCGGGGTTAAACTTTGATGATTGGGATAGTAAAATATCTTTGATTTGATTCAATTGATTGAAGTAGATGATATTTTGATCATGTGGCCAGTTTCCAACGGGTATAAAATGAGGATTCGTAAAAATGATATAAGGCTGAATATTTATATGTATACCATTTTGATACAGTAATTTTTCTAATTCAGATTTCATAAATTGAGTTTGTTTAATGGGGGATTTCGTAGTGATTCCGTAACTATTTTTTAAGAAATCTTGTTCGAAGTGCCACTCGTCTCTATAATGTTTAATTTCAAATAAGAAAAGTGTATTATCTGTTGCGACTAAATAATCAATTTGGACATGATGTTGATTACCGAATTCGAAGTCGTAAATATAGCAGATGTTTGGTATCGTGTTTAAAAATAATTTGAAATAGCGTTCTCCTTCTTTACCATTGTAATAAGTTAGAAGATTATTTCTCTCATCTTTCGATAAAATCTTCCGTGATTCAAGTGCGAGTAAATATTGATAGTAATCGGATGTGTTCATAAAGGACTCCTTTCTGTTATTTATTGGTAATTCAATTTTACTTCGATTACTTAAAAATTTCTATCAAATCAATATAAGCGACTGTAGATGAATTTTCTCTGTCGCTTTTTATATTGATTTACGTTATAATTATACGATGAGTTTTTAAAAAGGAGCGATAGATATGGCTGTAAAACCACTTGTTACGGTACCAAATCCAATATTAAATAGAGAAGTTAAAGATGTTGTGACTTTTGATGAGTCTTTAAAAACATTAATTGCTGATTTAGAGGATACAATGTTTGAAAATGATGGGGTGGGTATAGCTGCACCTCAAATTGGCGTTGATCTTAAAGTTGCGATTGTTGATATGGAGCAAGAAGGTATTTTGCAGCTGATCAATCCAACGATTGTTTCTCAATCTGAAGAAACTGAAGCTGATGTAGAAGGTTGTCTCAGCGTACCTGGCGTCTTTGGAGAAGTGAACAGAAGTAAAATGATTGTTGTGAAAAGTAATGATTTAAATGGTAATGAAGTTGAACTAACTGCGTATGATGATATTGCACGTATTATTTTACATGAAGTAGATCATTTATATGGTGAGTTATTCACGGATAAGATGACAAGAGAAATTAGCGAAGAAGAACTAGAGGAGATGTATAAGGATGAGTAAAATTGTATTTATGGGTACACCAGATTTTTCTACAGGCATTCTTGAAATGCTAATCGAAGAACATGAAGTGATTGCAGTTGTTACTCAACCTGATCGTCCAGTAGGTAGAAAAAAAGTACTGACACCACCTCCTGTTAAAAAAGTAGCAGTCGAACACAATATTCCAGTATATCAACCTGAAAAATTAAATCATTCTCCAGAATTAGAAGAGATTATTAATTTACAACCTGATTTAATCGTAACTGCAGCATTTGGACAGCTATTACCAAAATCACTATTAGATGCGCCAAAATATAAAGCAGTCAATGTACATGCTTCATTGCTACCTAAATATCGCGGTGGTGCTCCGATTCATTATGCAGTTATGAATGGTGAGAAGAAGACAGGCGTAACAATTATGTATATGGCAGAAAAATTAGATGCAGGTAATATTATTAGCCAAGATGAAATCGACATTAAAGAGAACGACACAGTAGGAGATGTTCATGATCAACTAGCAGTACTCGGTACAGCATTATTGAAACGAACTTTACCTACTATTTTTAATGGAACAAATGATAGCATTCCTCAAGATGAATCTCTTGTAAGTTTTGCTTCAAATATTTCAAGAGAAGATGAAAGAATTGACTGGACACAAGATGCTGAATCAATTCATAACCATATTAGAGGGTTATCACCTTGGCCAGTTGCTTATACAACGATGAATGATAAAAATATGAAATTGTGGCGCAGTGAAATTGTAAGAAATGTTAAAGGTAATCCAGGAGAAATTGTTGAAACAACTAAATCAGCTATTATTGTAGCAACAGGTAGTGAAGATGGTGTTGCTTTAACTGAAATACAATTAGCAGGTAAAAAACGTGTGCAAGCACGAGATTATTTAAGCGGATTACAATCAAAAATTGATGGGACTAAATTAATATGATGAAAAACAATGTAAGAAACGTTGCATTAACGATTCTAGATGATGTACTAACAGGTGAAGCATATAGTAATCTACAACTTAATGAAGCGATAAAAAACGAAGCCGTATCTAAAAAAGATGTCGGATTATTAACAGAACTTGTATATGGTACTTTACAAAGAAAAATCACTTTAGAATATTTAATTGAACCTTTTATTAAGACGAAGTTAAAAGGTTGGATGAAACGTCTATTAATCATGAGTGCATATCAATATGTATATTTAGATAAAGTTCCAAATCATGCGATTATCAATGAAGCTGTCAATATTGCTAAAGTACGCGGTGATTTACACAATAGTAAAGCAATCAATGCGATTCTTAGAAATTTCATGTCTACACCATTAAGAACATTAGATGAAATCAAACATGATGATAAGAAACTTTCAATAGAAGGTAGTGTACCTTTATGGTTAACGAAACATTGGATTACACATTTTGGATATGAAAAGACAAGAGAAATGTGTTTATTAAGTTTAACACCGCCAGATACAACAGTAAGAGTAAATACAACACGTATATCTGTTGAAGATGCAGTTGAAAGATTACAAAGTAATGGTTATACTGTCGAAATAGATAAAGACATAGAAAGATGTTTACATGTTAAAGGTGAAGCCATTGTAAATGATAGATTATTTAAAGATGGTTTATTATCTGTACAAGATAAGAGTTCAATGTTTGTAGCAGAAATTTTGAATCCAAAACCGAATAGTACAGTATTAGATACATGTAGTGCACCAGGTGGTAAGACTTGTCATATCGCTGAAATCATGAATCAAACAGGTCATGTTGATGCGTTTGACATTCACCCACATAAAATAGATTTAATTGATTTTAATATCAAAAAATTAAGACTTAAAAATGTAACAGCAGCTGTACACGATGCAACTCAGCCTTTTGATCAAACATATGATTACATCCTTGTAGATGCACCGTGTAGTGGATTTGGTGTCATGAGAAGAAAGCCTGAAATTAAATATGACAAGACGTCAAAAGATGTTGAATCATTATGGCACTTACAATTAGAGATCCTTGAAAATGCGAGTAAATCTCTCGCACCGAATGGAGAATTAGTGTACTCAACTTGTACAATCGAACAAATGGAAAATGAAAATGTTGTTTATTCATTCTTAAAAGCAAATCCAGAGTTTGAATTCGCACCATTTATAGATCCAAGAACAAATCAAGAAACTAAAACATTACAGCTACTACCTCAAGATTATAATTCAGATGGTTTCTTTATTACTAAAATTAAGAGAAAGGAAAGTTAATATGCCAGCGATACAGAAAAAACGCAATAAATTTATGCCAAACTTCGAAAGACCTTCAATATATTCATTACAATTAGGAGAATTAGAAGATTGGTTGATCGATCAATCAGAACCAAAGTTTAGAGCTAAACAAATTTTTGATTGGTTATATGTTAAAAGAGTAGACGCTTTTAGCGAAATGACAAATCTTTCAAAAGAATTGAGAGAAAAACTAGTTCAATCATTTGAAATTACAACGTTAGAAGTAGCTGTTAAACAAGAAAGTAAAGATGGAACTATCAAGTTTCTTTTTGAATTACAAGATGGATACACGATTGAAACAGTATTAATGAGACATGAATATGGGAATTCAGTTTGTGTGACAACTCAAGTAGGTTGTCGTATAGGTTGTACGTTCTGTGCCTCATCAATTGGTGGATTGAAACGTAACCTTGAAGCGGGTGAAATTGTTGCGCAAGTATTAACAGTTCAAAAAGCTTTAGATGCTACGGATGAGCGTGTTAGCCAAGTTGTTATTATGGGTATTGGTGAACCATTTGAGAACTATGATGAAATGATGGGATTCTTAAAAATCATTAATCATAATAAAGGTTTAAACATCGGTGCACGTCATATTACAGTTTCTACATCAGGAATTGTTCCTAAAATTTATGATTTTGCTGATGAATCACTACAAATAAACTTCGCATTGAGTTTACATGCAGCTGATAATGAAACACGTTCTAGATTGATGCCTATTAACAGAGCTTATGATTTAGATAAATTAATGGAAGCTATTGAATACTATGTCAACAAAACGAATAGAAGAATCACATTTGAATATGGTTTATTCGGAGGCGTGAATGACCAAGTTCATCATGCAAAAGCATTGGCAAAATTAATTAAACATTTAAACTGTCACGTGAACTTAATTCCAGTTAACCACGTACCAGAACGTGATTATGTAAAAACATCAAAAGAAGATATCTTTAAATTCGAAAAAGAATTAAAAAGAAACGGGATAAATGCTACAATAAGACGTAATCAAGGTGCAGATATTGATGCTGCATGTGGACAACTAAGAGCAAAAGAGCGAAAAGAAGAAACGAGGTAACAAATCATGGAAGCACGGTTTTTTACAGATGTCGGTCAATTTCGAGAACAAAATGAAGATGCAGGTGGTATCTATACAAATCAAACAGGTCAAGTGTTATTAGTGATTTGTGATGGTATGGGTGGACATGCTGCTGGTGAAGTTGCAAGTCAATTTGTGAATGATTCACTTAAAGCTAGATTCGAAGATGAAAATTATATTGAATATGATCATGCTGAAGATTGGTTGCAATCTAACTTAGCTGATATAAACAGACAATTATATAACGAGTCTATGAACAATGAGATGTATAGAGGCATGGGTACAACTTGTGTTTGTGCTCTAGTCTATGAAAAAGACATCGTTGTAGCTAATATAGGTGATTCACGTGCTTATTTGATGAACAGTCGTGAAATGATGCAATTAACAAATGATCATACATTTGTTAATCATCTTGTTACGATTGGGGAAATTACGAAAGAAGAAGCTTTCACGCATCCTCAAAGAAACATTATTACAAAAGTTATGGGAACAGATAAACGTGTTAACCCAGATATTTTTTACTACAATACAAAATTTTATGATTATTTGCTTTTAAATTCAGATGGTTTGACAGATTACTTACATGAAGATGACGTTCAACAAATTGTGATGTCTCATAAAGGTACGGTTGAGGATATTGGTGAAACGCTTATCGAAGAAACAATAGAAGTCGAAGGTAAAGATAATATCTCGTTAATATTATATCCATTTGAAGGTGGAAAAATATGATAGGTCGCATAATCGCCGGTCGCTATGAATTTGTGAAGTATCTTGGTGGCGGTGGTATGAGTAACGTCTATTTAGCGAAAGATAAGATCTTGAACCGTGATGTAGCAGTGAAAGTAATCAACATACCGCCTTATGAAAAAGAAAAAGCCGTTGAACGTTTCGAACGAGAAGTTCAAAATACGACGATTTTAAGTCATAGTAACGTTGTGAATGTACTGGATGTAGAAGAAGATGATAATTGTTATTACCTTGTTATGGAATATATAGAAGGACCAACATTAAAGGAATATCTATGTAAAGAAGGTAAGTTATCTGCAGATGAAGCGGTTGAAATGACGCTTCAAATCTTAAAAGGTATCGCACATGCACACCATCATCGAATTATTCATCGAGATATTAAACCTCAGAACATTCTCATGACTAAAAATGGGACGTTAAAAATATTAGACTTTGGTATCGCAAGGGCATTAAGTGAAACAGCTCTAACTGAAACGAATCATGTTATGGGTTCTGTTCAATATTTATCGCCTGAACAAGCTAAAGGTCAATCAACAGATGAATCATCAGATATTTATTCTATTGGTATTGTATTGTATGAATTATTAACAGGACACCCACCATTTAATGGGGAAACGCCTGTAAGTGTAGCCATTAAACATATTCAAGAAGAGTTGCCTTCTATTAGAAAAGAACGACCATCTATACCTCAAAGTATAGAAAATGTCATTATGAAAGCAACGCGTAAAGAAAAGTCACTCAGGTACCGTGATACAAATGAAATGTATTATGACCTTTTAACAGCATTGGATGATGAACGTAAAGATGAATTACCTAGGTATGATTCTGATTCAGATACTAAAACAATGCCCGTTATAAAAGCAGATGAAGAAGAAAGTGATACAAAGACTGTTCCAATTGCAACGACGCAACAAAATGCTAATGCACAACAACAAAATACGGAAACAAATAAGCCTAAACGTAAGCGAAATAAATGGTTAATCGTTTTTGTACCTATTTTACTATTATGTATGTTAGTAGGTGCAATCGGTTTTGCCTTAACAGCACCTAAATATGTAGATGTGCCTAACTTATTAGGAAAATCACGTGGTGAAGCCTTAGCTTTAATAGATGAAAAAGGTTTAAGTAAAGGCAAAATAACAGAAGCCTATAGTAATAGCTTTAAAGAAGGCGAAGTTATGAAAGTAACACCTAAAGTAGGTAGTAAAGTCAAAGAGATGACTAAAGTTGATTTAGTGATATCTCAAGGTGTTAAGACGTTTACCGTAGAAGATTATGTTGGAAAATCAGCAGACAAAACGAAAAAGCAATTAGAAAAACAAGGTTTTGAATCTGTCCGTATAAAAGAACAATACGATAAAGCGGCGAATGGCACAGTAATTAATCAAAATATTGAACCAGGTTCTAAAGTCGTACCTAAAGATACGATGATTATTTTGACAAAATCAATCGGCGTGAAGCAAGAATACGTTAAAGATTATACGGGTGAAGAAATCAGTAAAGCAACTTCTGAACTTGAAGCGCTAGGATTTAAAGTAGAACAATCTGAAGTTGAAAGTGATGAACCAGCAGATACAATTGTCAAACAATCATTTAAAGATGGACAATTGCCAGTCGAATCAACGATTTACTTTGATGTATCTAAAGGTGAAGATAAAGACTCTGACTCAGATAAATCAGATGACAAAGATAAAAATGATGACAACAATGATAATGCAAGAGATAAAACATATACACAATCTGTTTATATACCATTTACAGGATCTGATAGTAAAAAAGGTCAAAAAGTAGAAATCTTTGTTAAAGATAAATCAAATGATATTAAAAAAGTTGCAGATTCCTTTACGATTAAAAAAGATACAACAAGAAGCATTAATTTCACGATTCCAAAAGGCGAATCAGCTGAATATCGCGTTGAAGTAGATGGTAAAGAAATTGAAAGTAACACAATTGATTACGATGATTTCTAAATATATGAAAAGTATATAGCTATATGAGAGACTGAAACATTAAACAGTGTTTCAGTCTCTATTTTTATACACTATTGATTTAATGCTTAGTTCTTAGTAAAATTTAGAAAATGAGTCTGGGGTGAAAAATATGCTTCCTTATGTGTCTTTATATGAATATGTATATCGTCAAACAGAACATGCTATTGTAGATGCTGATCAAAAGCACGCTATTTATGAAGAGTATAAAAATATTGTGACCTCATCTCATCTGACTGATCAAGTCTTTATAGAAGTTATGAATAATTTCTTCTATGATATAGGCTTGTTAAATACGTCTATTAACGCATTGAAAGTTCCTGACAAGCAAGTGGGGATTAAGGTGAGGGCTACTAAGGATGCTTTAGTTGTTATGGAAGTGCTGGATGATATACGCTTTGTTGTTGGTGATGAAATTACACAGTTATCAGGGGATTCTATTGAATATTGTAGAATGAGATATCATCGTTTATTAAAAGATGAACCATACCATAGGGAAGAATGGGGACATATTTTAACTTTCCAAAATGAAGTAGAAGTGAAAAGAGCGAATCAAACTTATCGCTTTGAATTGAGACATTATCCGGTGAGTACTGAACATACGATTGATGTGACAGTTAAGGATGATGTGCCAATATTAGAATTTAACGGTGATATTCGTTTTGAACAAGCTGTTGAAGCGTTATATAAATTATCCAAAATTCAAGAATCATCTAAAAAAGTCGTGTTTGATTTTAGGAATGCACAATTTAAAAATTTAAGTATCGCAGAGTTTCTTATACCTTATTTTTATGAGATTGGTAATCAAGAAACGATATTAACAAGAGACACACACGTAAAGGTTGAACGAGAGCGTCATAAGACGTTATTTAAGCAAAAATTAGAACGTTTGTATAAAGCCTGCAGTGAAATGAATGAACAAGCTTTTTATCAAAATATTTTAGATCAACCTGTTGGTGATTGGAAACTCTTTGATGATGATAAAATTGAATTTATCGGATTAAGTCGATTTGAAGAAATTGTGGTCTTAATTGATAAAGATACATCTTATGCAGCTGAATGGCTCGTTTATAAAATAGCAAAATCGGGAATAGTCAATCTTGTCGGAAGACCAACGAGTGGGAATTTATCATTTTTTAATGTTGTTGA
The DNA here is from genome assembly GCF_022386355.1 of Mammaliicoccus sp. L-M44. NCBI lineage: Bacteria > Bacillati > Bacillota > Bacilli > Caryophanales > Staphylococcaceae > Mammaliicoccus > Mammaliicoccus sp. L-M44. The sequence continues at coordinate 59,163 of NZ_JAJNIU010000012.1, forward strand.
GGAAATTATTGATCAACGATTTATACTTAGTTTTCCGGTTGATAATCTAAGTCAATCGATTCAAGATGATGTCGTTTATCCAGATACGCTAATTGAGTGGTCAAAAAGGCATGCATTAGTTGACAAAGATATAAAATTTTCAATTGATAATAGTTGTTGATTGATTATTTTCACAGAAAATGAAATAATATGTAAGTATATGAAATTTACAAAAATTCTAGGGGGCATTAACTTTATGGGTAAGCAAATACCAAAAGATAGAGGTCTAGACAGTACATTAAAAGTCTTAAAAGAAGGCTATAAATATGTACCAAATAGACTTGAGAAATTTGATACAAATATTTTTGAATTAAGAGCATTAGGTGGAAGAAGAACAGTTGTATTTAGCGGTAAAGAAGCTGCAGAGATTTTTTATAACAATGAATTAATCGAAAGACAAGGTACGTTACCTAAACGTGTTGTTAATACTTTATTCGGTAAAGGCGCTATACATACTACTGGTGGTAAAAAACACATAGATCGTAAAGCTCTATTTATGTCATTAATGACTGAAGAAAACTTAGAATATTTGAGAGAACTTACACGTAGTACTTGGTTCATGAATACTGAACGTATGGAAAGAATGGACGAAGTTAACGTTTATAAAGAATCTATCATTCTATTAACTAAAGTTGGATTTAGATGGGCAGGCATTATCGCTTCTCCTGAAGAAATCGAAAGCTGTGCTAAAGATATGGATACTATGATCGATTCATTCAAAAATATCGGTACTGCATTCAAAGGTTATAGAGAAGCTAAAAAAGCAAGAGATAGAGTAGAAACATTCCTAGAAAATCAAATTATTGCAGTACGTGAAGGTAAATTAACACCTCCACAAGGTACAGCATTACATGAATTTAGTCATTGGGAAGATTTTGAAGGTAATTTAATGGATTCTAGATTGTGTGCGATCGATTTAATGAACGTAGTGCGTCCTCTAGTCGCAATTAACCGTTTTGTTAGTTTCGGTGTGAAAGCATTACATGATTATCCAGGAGAAGCAGAAAAAGTTTTCAATAATGAAAATGACTATGCCTATAAATTTGTACAAGAAGTTAGAAGATTCTATCCTTTCGTACCATTTTTACCTGGTAAAGCAGCAGTAGATATCGAATTTGATGGCTATACTATTGAGAAAGATACGTTCTTAGTATTAGATATTTACGGAACATTGCATAGAGAAGGTTTATGGGAGAATCCAGAAAGATTCTATCCAAACCGCTTCAGCGATTGGGACGGAAGCCCATTTGATTTAATCCCTCAAGGTGGCGGCGATTATTATACAAACCACCGTTGTGCGGGTGAATGGATGACAATTATCATCATGGAAGAATCAATGAAATACTTCGCTAGAAACATTTCATATGATATGAAAAAAGACCAAGACCTATCTGTTAATTTAAATAAATTACCAGGTCGTGTCGTAAGTGGTACAATCATTGAAAATGTTAATGCATTAGTAAACCGTAACGTAGAATCAGTTTAATCATGAATTGATTCATTATAATAATATTATTCAGGCTGAAATTTCATTCGAAATTTCAGCCTGAATTCATGTATATATGAAAATTTTCAAAGATATTTGGTATCATAGGTAAAGAGGTGATGACATGGTAACTTGTTTAGTTGTAGATGATGATAAATTTATCTTAAATGATTTGAAGCGAGAAATTGAACGCGAACATATAAATGTTATAACAAGTCTCAGTGGTGAGGAAGCTTTAGAAGTTGTAGAGCATAAATATATTGATATTGCTGTTGTAGATATTATGATGCCAGGTATGGACGGCTTTGAATTGTGTCAAATACTTAAAGATAGTTTTGATATTCCAGTTATCATGTTAACTGCAAGAGATGAGTTGAGTGATAAAGAAAATGCATTTCTAGCAGGAACAGATGATTACGTAACAAAACCATTTGAAATTAAAGAGTTAATATTTAGAATAAAAGCTGTACTACGCAGATTTAAAATTAATTCATCTAATGAACTTCAAATAGGTAACACACATATTAATAGTGTTGATATGGAAATAACGATTAATCAGAAAACAATGCTTTTACCTAAGAAAGAATTTGCATTACTAGATTATTTAATGCGTAACAAAGATAAAGTATTACAACGAGACAAAATCATTGAAGTTGTATGGGGCGTTGATTTCGAAGGAGACGAGCGAACGCTTGATGTACATATTAAACGTATTAGAAAGCGTTTAGAAAAGTTAGAGAGCGATGTCTTGATTAAAACCGTGAGAGGCGTTGGTTACAAGGCGGTGCTTGCTCATGAGGTTTAAGTCTTTAGCGCAACGTATAACGATCTATACAATAGTCGTGATGCTCGTCAGTGCTATTTTAGGATTCATTCTTACAAATATTTATTATCATATAGATTTAAAAGAAAAAAATGATCACAAAGTATTTAATACTTTAAAAGATGTTCAAGATTATATTGATCATGATAATGAAATGTCGTTGGATAATTATTTAAATCACTTAAGCGAGCTTCATTATCAAGCTGTATTATATAACGATAAGTTGAAACCGACTTACTATGGTGATAACTTTAGAAAATATAATTTAGATAATCAAGCAGTTGAAGATGTATTAGACGGTAAAACGTATCATGGTATTAAGAATAGACCATTTAATATTTTTATTACAGGATTCTTCGATAATGAAACGAGGAACACTGTCGGTATCAAGATTCAACATCAAGGTGCTGAATATGCATTATTCTTAAGACCTAGCGTCGGTTCTATGTTAGGCGAATTTAGAATATTTTTAGCAATATTACTTGTGTTACTTGTCGTAATTTCATTAGTACTCGTGCTATTTTCAAGTTATTCATTGGCAAACCCAATTAGAAGACTTATGAAGACAACAGAATCATTACGTAAAGGTGATTTTGATGTCGATATCAAAGTAACACGTGACGATGAAATAGGTATATTACAACATCGATTTATTAAGATGAGAGATGAACTTAAACAACTAGAAATGATGAGACAATCCTTTGTTCAAAATGTGTCTCATGAAATTAAATCTCCACTTCAATCTATTTTAAGTTTATTAAGAGAACTTGAACTTGAACATGAACAAGATGAAAATAACAGATTACAAATTATAGAAGATATATATGCTAGAGCATACCGTTTGAGTAATTTAACGAAACAATTATTGTTGTTATCTGAGTTAGATAATAGTGAGCATCTATCATTTAATGAAACAGTACATGTTCAAAAAGTCATTAAAGAAGTCGTTCAAAATCTGAATTTCTTATTAGAAGACAATGAAATCTCAGTTCTATTTGATATGGATGATTTAACTATTAAAGGTAATCATAAATTACTCTATCAAGCGCTCTATAATATATTAAATAATGCTATTAAATATTCACCTAAACATAGTATGATACAAATTGATCTTAAAGAACAAAATGAGTTTGTAAAAGTTTCTATTATTGATGAAGGTTATGGCATGACTGAGAAACAATTGAAACATATTAAAGATCGATTTTATAAAGGTGATCAATCACATAATATTCATGTTGATAGTAACGGACTTGGTTTATCAATAGTTGATTCAATTATTGAACATCATGATGCTCAAATCTTCTTTGAAAGTGAAGTCGATAAAGGAACAGAAGTAACGATTTTGTTTAAGCAACATAAATAATTGATTATTTAAGCAGTATGATTTGGTATAATTAAAATAAAATGAGGTAGGTGTTATATTGAAAACGGGTCGTATTATTAAATCAATAAGTGGAGATTATTCAGTACAAGCTGACGATGGTATATATATTACGAGAGCTCGAGGGTTATTCAGAAAGAAGAAGACATCTCCTGTTGTCGGAGATATTGTTGATTTTCAAGTTGAAAATGAAACGGGTGGGTATATTCAACATATTCATGAACGTGAGAATATATTATTAAGACCACCTGTTTCAAATATTCATAAAGTTATCGTCGTGATGAGCGCATCAGAACCAGCGTTTAGTCAACAATTATTAGATAGATTTCTCGTAGTCGTTCATTCATACAATATTACACCGATAATATGTGTAACTAAAAAAGATCTCGCTACTGATGATGAAATTCAACAAATTCAAGATAAATTAGCTCAATATCAATCAATTGGATATGAAACTTTATTTATAGGCGAAGAAGATGATGTATCAAATGCGATTAAACCTTTAATTGACGGTATAATCGTGTTAAGCGGCCAATCTGGTGTTGGTAAATCCACGATTATGAATAGACTGTTCGAGGATTTGAATTTAGAAACAAACAAAATCTCAAAAGCGCTTAATCGTGGTAAACATACGACAAGACACGTTGAGTTGTATGAGTTAGATGGTGGTTATTTAGCTGACACACCAGGATTTAGCGCATTAGACTTTTCGCATATTGAAAAGGAAGAACTTGCAGATTTATTCCCAGAATTTGAAGCAATTAAATCACAGTGTAAATTTAGAAATTGTACGCACATTAATGAACCTAAATGTGCAGTAAAAGAACGCATACAAGACAATCATTTTTATCAGTTAAGATATAAGCACTATTTGACATTATTCGAAGAAATTCAAAATAGAAAGGTAAGATATTAATGATAAAAATAGCACCTTCACTTTTAGCTTGTGATTTTGCAGAATTAAAACAAGAAGTAACACGTGTTAAGGAATCTGGCGCAGACATTTTACATTTTGATGTTATGGATGGTCAGTTTGTACCGAATATATCAATTGGTTTACCTATTTTAGAATCATTAAGAAAAGTAACTGATATGACGATTGATACACATTTAATGATCGAGAACCCAGAACAAATGATTGACGCGTTTTGCGAAGCGGGTAGTGACATGGTATCTGTCCATTTCGAGGCGACACCGCACATTCATAGAGCGATACAACAAATCAAAGCGCATAATAAATTAGCAGGTGTTGTGATCAATCCTGGAACGCCTGTAGAATCATTAACTCAAATTTTAGGAGACGTGGACTTTATTTTAATTATGACTGTGAATCCTGGATTTGGTGGTCAAAGCTTTATAGAATCTACGCTAAGTAAAATTACTTGGTTAGACGAATATAGAAATGAACATGACTTAAACTTTGAAATTGAAGTTGATGGTGGTGTTAATGAAGAAACAGGTGCGTTATGTAAAGCACAAGGAGCAGACATATTAGTTGCAGGATCTTATTACTTCAAACATGATGACTACAAAGAACCTGTACACAAATTAAAGGGTGATTAATCGTGAGAGTAAATCTATTATGTAGTATGCGTCATATCAATGAACATATACTTCAAGATGAAAAGCACATTGATTGGATAGGTGTAGATAGAGGCACAATTGAATTAATTAAACATGATATTAAGCCTGTTGCTGCTATAGGAGATTTTGATTCTGTATCAGATGAAGAGTATCAACAAATTATTAATCATATCGATATTGATCCGGTTAATAAAGAAAAGGATGATACGGATCTTGCATTAGCGGTTAACTTAGCAGTTGAACTCGGATACGAAGAAATTAGAATATATGGTGCGACAGGTGGCAGATTAGATCATTTTATGGGTGCTGTTCAAATATTAACGAAACCAGAATTTCTGGAAGATAATATTCAAATCACGCTCGTAGATGAACAAAATGAAATTACAGTATTAAAAGCAGGAAATCATCGAATTTCACAAGTAGAAGGCATGAAATATGTGTCGTTTATTCCGTTAAGTACGAATATTAGAATAAAATTAGAAGAATTTAAATATGATTTACCATTTACCACTTTGGCACAAGGCTCAACGTTAACAATTAGCAATGAGTTTAAAGCGGGTCATGAACACCCATTAGTGACAGTTGAACTTGGCAATATATTGATGGTACAAAGTAAAGATAAATAAAAAAAGAGAACCTTCCACACAAAGGTTCTCTTTATTATATGTGACTTATATTCATTAAACGCGTGTAACTTTACCTGATTTAAGCGCACGAGCTGAAACCCATACACGTTTAGGTTTACCGTCAACTAAGATTCTAACTTTTTGTAAATTAGCGTTCCAACGACGTTTGTTAGCATTTAATGCGTGAGAACGGTGGTTACCAGTTCTAGCTTTACGACCTGTTACGAAACATTCTTTAGCCATAAATATCCTCCTTTAATGAAATATAAATACACATTTATTTACGTTTACACACCTTAATAATATAACACGCACTTTTAATTTATTCAACGGCTTTTTTGCAATTTAGCGAAAAAATAATAACAAATTTCGCAAAAAGTATTTTAAAGTTCAATTTATTTGTTATAATAATATCTTGTGAAAACGTTGTATAAAAAACATGATTAAAATGATGAATTCTTGCGATGTGAATGTGATATTAAGTATAATTAAACAGAACATATAAAAGTAGTTTATAAAACGAAAAAATTTAAATGTGTAGGAGGGACGTAATCATGACTTTAGAAATTACAAATGAGTATGGAAGTATCGATATTTCAAATGACGTTATTGCAACGCTTGCTGGCGGAGCTGCCGTAGAATGTTATGGTATCGTTGGTATGGCAAGTAAACATCAAGTTAGAGATGGTATTGCAGAAATTCTTGGGCGTGATAATTATGCCAAAGGTGTTATTGTATCTCAAAACGAAGGTGTTCTTGATGTAGATATGTATATAATTGTGAGTTATGGTACGAAAATCTCAGAAATAGCAAACAATGTCCAATCTGCTGTTAAATATACTTTAGAACAATCATTAAATTTAAAAGTCAACGCAGTCAACATATATATCCAAGGTGTTAGAGTTATTAATGATGATGAGGAAGCATAGGGAGGCAAATACAGTATGAATAAGATTGACGGCAAATTGTTTGCTGATATGATCGTACAAGGATCAGATAGTTTATCAAACAATGCAGATTTTGTAGATTCTTTAAATGTGTTCCCTGTACCAGATGGAGATACAGGAACAAATATGAATTTATCAATGTCATCAGGTGCAGCAGAGGTTAAAGCTCATAGTAATGTACATATCGGTGAGGTTGGTAAAATATTTTCTAAAGGATTGTTAATGGGCGCAAGAGGTAACTCAGGTGTTATCTTATCTCAATTATTTAGAGGATTCTCAAAATCGATTGAGAATGAACAAGAAATTGATGCTCAACAATTCGCTAAAGCATTCCAAGCAGGTGTGAATACAGCATATAAAGCTGTAATGAAACCAGTTGAAGGAACGATTTTAACAGTTGCGAGAGTAGCTGGAGAAGCGGCTGTTAAAGCAGCTGAATCAACAGAAGATGTTATAACAGTTATGGAAGCAGTCATTAAAGAAGGTCAAACAGCATTAGAAAACACACCAAACCAACTACCTGTACTTAAAGAAGTAGGTGTTGTGGATAGTGGTGGACAAGGTTTAATGTTTGTTTATGAAGGCTTCTTAGCAACATTAAAAGGCGAAAAAATTCAACCAGCTAAAGAAAAAGTAGATACAGACGAATTTATTAATGATGACCATGATTTCGGTGGTGTCATGAATACTGAAGATATCGTCTACGGCTACTGTACTGAAATTATGGTTCGCTTTGGAAAAGATAAAAAAGCATTCGATGAAGAACAATTCAGAGAAGATATGAGTCAATTCGGTGATTCATTACTTGTAATCTCTGATGATGAAATCGTAAAAGTACATGTTCATTCTGAAACACCAGGTGAAGTATTATCTTACGGTAGCCAATACGGTGAACTCATTAAAATTAAAATCGAAAACATGCGTGAACAACATAGAGAAGTACTTCGTAAAAGCGCAGATAAAAAAATAAAACAAGAACAACAAGAGCAACAAGAGCAAGAAGAGATTGAAACAGCAGTTATTACAATTTCAATGGGTGAAGGAATCACAACATTATTTAAATCACTTGGTGCAACTCATGTCATCAGTGGTGGCCAAACTATGAATCCTTCAACAGAAGATATTGTAAAAGTTGTAAAACAATCAGGTTGTAAAAATGCAATCATCTTACCAAATAATAAAAATATTATTATGGCGGCTGAGCAAGTTGAACATTTAGTTGATATACCTGTAGCTGTTGTCGCATCAAAAACAGTATCTCAAGGTCTTTCAGCAATGTTAAATCTTAACTTAGAGCAAACAATCGAAGAGAATAAAGCACATATGGAAGATGCAATGCGTTTTGTAAAATCAGGTTCTGTAACATATGCCGTTAGAGATACAAATATAGATGGTATTACAATTAAAAAAGGTGAGTTCATGGGTATCCATGAAAGCAGTATTAAAGTAAGTGATGCTGACCACCTAACAGCTAGTAAAAAGCTTATCGATGAAATGATTGATGAAGACAGTGAAATTTTAACAATTATTAAAGGTGAAGACGCTACTGATGAAGAAGTCGATCAATTAGTATCATATGTTGAAGAAAACTATGAAGAAGTTGAAGTAGAAGTACATCAAGGTGACCAACCAATTTACTCATTCTTATTCTCAGTAGAATAATCTCAAGATAAAAGACAACAATGTTAAACAAAAGCGTTGTTGTCTTTTGCGTTGTAAAACGCTTACAAAACGAGCAAAAGTTGTTATAATGGTATGGTGAAATTAAAAGAGAAACGAGTGATTATTGATGAAATATAGAAGTGTCTTTGACATTATTGGTCCTGTAATGGTTGGACCATCTTCATCACATACTGCTGGTGCAGTAAGAATTGGATTAATAGCTAGAGGTTTATTTGATGGTAAACCTGAACATATTGATATATATTTATATGGGTCTTTCATGGAAACTTATAAAGGACATGGGACTGACGTTGCGTTAGTCGGCGGTATTTTAGGCTATGATACAGACGATGATCGAATTAAAACAAGTCTTCAAGATGCTGAACAACAACAGATTGATGTCAACTTTATCGAAATGTTTGAAGAGCGATCACATCCGAATACTGCAATTATCAATATGAGAAATAAAGAAATGGAAATCTCAGTAGAAGGTATTTCAATTGGTGGTGGTAAAGTTGAAATCGTTGCGATAAACGGATTCCAAATTGCCATCAGTGGGAATTATCCTGCGTTACTTGTTTTTCATAAGGATACGTTTGGCACAATCGGGAAAGTGACCAATGTCTTTGGTGATTATCGTATTAATGTTGGTAGTATGCAAGTGGCCCGTAAAGAGAAAGGTGAACTTGCATTAATGACGTGTGAATTAGATGATGATATTCCACAAGAAGTCTTAAATAAAATTAAAGAAATTGATGGTGTACAGACAGTCACATTAATGGGGGAATCATAAAAGGAGGGTTATCATGTTTCAAAGTGTAAAAGAACTTATTGAAATTTGTGAAAAAGAAAATAAAAAAATTTATGAAGTCATGATTGAACAAGAAATGCGTGTGTCTAAACTCTCTAAAGAAGAAGTTTATCAAAATATGGAACGCAATTTAGATACAATGGAAAAAGCCATTGAACGTGGTATAAATGGTGTAACGTCAACAACAGGTTTAACTGGAATGGATGCTGTACTTTTACAAGATTATTTAGAAAGTGGTCAATCACTTTCGGGTGATTTAATGATTGATGCAGTAAGTAAAGCTGTTGCGACGAACGAAGTGAACGCAGCAATGGGTAAAATATGTGCAACACCAACTGCCGGTTCTGCAGGGGTTGCGCCAGGTGTATTATTTGCGCTGAAAAAAAGACTAAACCCAACTAGAGAAGATATGTTACATTTCTTATTTACAACGGGTGCATTTGGATTTGTTGTTGCGAATAACGCATCTATATCAGGTGCGGCTGGTGGTTGCCAAGCTGAAGTTGGTTCAGCGGCTGCGATGAGTGCTGCTGCAACAGTAGAAATGGCTGGCGGTACACCTCAACAATCTGCAGAAGCTTTTGCGATTAGCTTAAAAAATATGTTAGGACTTGTTTGTGATCCAGTTGCAGGTTTAGTAGAAGTACCTTGTGTTAAGAGAAACGCTGCAGGTGCTTCAAATGCAATTATTTCAGCTGATATGGCTTTAGCAGGCGTGAAATCAAGAATTCCTACTGATGAAGTTATAGAAGCTATGTATAAAATTGGCCAAACAATGCCTTCAGCACTACGTGAAACTGGTCGTGGTGGTTTAGCAGGTACACCAACAGGAGAAAGATTAAAACAAGAGATATTTGGAAATTAACCAAAACATTAATTTATAAGGCTGGGACATGATTCATTGTCCTGGTCTTTATTTGTTTGTATCAAGCTCATTTTGGTGAAATCGATTGGTTTATATCATGTATTTGTTCTATAATTAGAGTATTAATAAATATAGGTGATAAAAATGAATAAGCAACATCTAATATATACAGAGCGAACTTTGCAAGAACTTAAAGGTGTTGGACCAAAAAGTTTACAGTTATTAAATGAATTAAATATCTATACATTAGAAGATTTAGTGTTGTATTTACCAACACGTTACGAAGATGAATCTGTCGTTAATTTAAATGAAGCAACTGATGGTGATGTTGTCACTGTTACTGGAGAAGTGTACTCTAGTCCGACTGTTGCATTTTTTGGTAGAAATAAATCTAAATTAACGTGCCATATGTTGATTGATCAAATTGCCGTTAAAGTCACATTCTTTAATCAACCCTATTTGAAAAAAAGACTCATTATGGGTGAAACAGTTACAATCAAAGGTAAATGGGATCAAAAGAAACAAATTATTGCTGGTCAAAAAGTAATGGCTGAAAAAGAAGACGGTGGAAACGCGTTAACACCTATTTACCGATTAAAAGAAGGTTTAAAACAAAAGCAGCTTAATAAATATATTGAACAAGCATTACAAATTGTTGAAATTGATGAATGGTTATCTCCAAATTTAATGGATAAGTATAAATTAATGCCACTAAAAGATGTCATTCCAATTTTACATAAACCACTTCAATTTAATCACCTCAAATTAGCACGACGCACATTTTCATTTAATGAATTATTCTTATTTCAGTTAAAGATGAAATGGTTAAGCAAATTAGAAAAAGAATCTAATAAAATAGAAGGTTTAAATTATGATGTTAATGCGGTGAAATCTTTTATCGAAACATTACCATTTGAATTAACAGATGCTCAGAAAAATAGTGTGAATGAAATTTTTAGAGATTTAAAAGCACCTATTAAAATGCATCGATTATTACAAGGTGATGTAGGTTCGGGTAAAACGGTTGTTGCAGCTATTGCGATTTATGCAATGTTTAATGCAGGTAAGCAAAGTGCACTTATGGTTCCAACAGCTATATTAGCTGAACAACATGCAATCAGTTTAGATGAGTTGTTTGGTGGGCAATTGAATGTCGCTTTATTAACAAGTTCAGTTAAAGGTAAAAAAAGAAAATTATTACTTGAACAGTTGGAAGCAGGAGAAGTTGACGTTATTGTAGGTACGCATGCACTAATTCAAGATGATGTAGCGTTCAATGATATTGGATTAGTTATCATTGATGAACAGCATCGATTTGGTGTAAATCAACGTAAGAAGTTGCGTGAAAAAGGTGCAGATACAAATGTCTTATTTATGACAGCAACACCAATACCGAGAACATTGTCGATCTCTGCGTTCGGTGAAATGGATGTAACTTCGATTAAACAAATGCCTAAAGGTAGAAAAGAAATTTTGACTTCATGGGCTAAACATGAAGAAATTGATCATGTACTGAATCAACTAAACAGTGAAATATTAAAAGGTCGACAAGCGTATGCCATTTGTCCATTAATAGAAGAAAGTGAAGCGTTGGATGTTCAAAATGTGGTCGCAATTTATGAGCAATTACAGTTGCGTTTCGGTGCTGATAAAGTCGGTCTTGTACATGGTAAAATGCATGCAGATGAAAAAGATGAAATCATGAATAAATTTAGTAATAATGAAATCGCGATATTAGTTTCTACGACTGTTGTTGAAGTTGGGGTGAACGTCCCTAATGCAACATTTATGATTATCTATGATGCTGACCGATTTGGTTTATCTACATTACACCAATTAAGAGGACGTGTCGGTAGAAGTCATCATCAAAGTTACTGTACGTTAGTAGCATCACCTAAAACTGAGAGTGGTGTAGAACGTATGCACATTATGACGGAATCTACTGACGGCTTTTATTTATCAGAACGAGATTTGGAAATGAGAGGACCAGGTGACTTCTTTGGCGTTAAACAAAGTGGCTTGCCTGATTTCAGAGTTGCAAATATTGTAGAAGATTATAGAATGTTAGAAGTTGCAAGAGACGAAGCGAGTGAATTAGTGCAATCAGGTGAATTTTTCAAACCTGAATATGATAAATTGAGATTATTAGTACAAGAATCTATGTCAGAACAAAATTTTGATTGACATTGGTACACGTATTGTATAAATTTGAATTACCATATTTTGAGAGTAGGTTAGAAACATGAGATGGTTATATAAAATTATAGGTATCTTATTAATCATGACGGCAATATCTATTTTCTTCTGGAATGATATTAGAACGTATTTTACAGACCGTGTTAATGATAAAGTCATTGAGTCGTATGAAAATCATGATGACAGCGTTAAAATAAATCCAATAGAATCATGGATTACAAAAACAGAAACAGATAACTTAAAAGTAAATGAACATATGGTTGGTTATTTAAAAGTACCAGCAGCAGATATATCAGAGCCTATATTTAAAGGACCAGCAACAGAACAAAATTTAAAAAATGGATTGTCTTTAGTAGATGAGAATGAACAATTAAGTGAGCAAAATGTTGCAATCGCAGGACATCGTGTAGAAGGTGCAGGAATAAGATTTAACTATCTCGATCGCGCAAAAGTTGGCGATAAAGTAGAACTCATCACATTAAAAGGTAAAAAGACATATATAATTAAAAACATTAAAAATGTGAAGCCAAATCAAGTTGAAGTATTAGATGAACATAAAGGTAAACCGAATCAATTAACATTAATAACATGTGATAATTATAATCCAGATACATTATTGTTCGAAGAGCGCATGATATTTACAGCAGTAGAAGAAAATGCAGCATAACTTTGATAGAGGAGAGCAAAATTTCAAATTTTGCTCTTTTTTTGTTGGGAGAAATGAGTTGGATGAAGTGGGTATGGGAGATAGGTGGGTGATTTGTTGGATATAGGTGTGGAAGATTTGAGATTTTTGTGTGGAAGATTGGACCGTCTACACTTAATTGGACAACTTCTTTAAAGAGAAGTATTGTTAAAATTAAGAAAGTAGGTGGTCTTTTTATGAGAAGAGAGCGTAGAGAATACAGTAATGAATTCAAACAGCAAATGGTTGATTTATATCTTAATGAAAAACCAAGATCTGAAATTATTAGAGAATATGATTTAACCCCATCTGTATTAGATAGATGGGTTCAACAAGCAAAAACCTCTGGTTCTTTTGAGCACAAAGATAATCTTACAAAAGAACAAAAGAAAATGATGGAACTAGAAAAAGAAAATAAACAGCTAAAAATGGAAAACGATATTTTAAAGCAAGCCGCACTGATAATCGGACGAAAATAGATGTGATAAATGAGAATACTCACAAATATTCAGTATCAGCAATGTGCAAAGTCCTACAAATGCATAGAAGTACCTACTATTACCACCAAAATAACCAACATAAAGTTAATAAAGAAAACAATGATGAGATATTAGCAGATGAAATTGAAGATATATTCATCTCTAATAGACGTTGTTACGGTACACGTAAAATAAAGATTGCTTTAACGAAACGAGGACTATATGTGTCTAGGCGTAAGATTGGTGTATTGATGAAACAAAGAAACTTAGTTTCTACTTATACAAAGATGAAATTTAAAGTAACATCAAGCAAGGTAAACCAATCTACTACCAAGAATCATTTAAATCGTAACTTTAAAAAACATAAACAGTATAAATACATTGTTTCAGATTTAACTTATGTCCGTGTGGACAATAGATGGCATTATGTATGCTTATTTAGTGATTTATATAATCGTGAGATTATAGGCTATAGTGTAGGACAACGCAAAAACGCTGACTTAGTATTCAAAGCATTAGCAAGTATAGAAACAAATCTATTTAATATAAGCTATATCCATACAGATAGAGGACGAGAATTTGATAATCAATTAATCGATAAAGTAATTGATGTATTCAATATTAACCGTTCTTTAAGCCGTAAGGGAAATCCATATGATAACGCAGTAGCAGAAACAATATTTAAAGCAGTAAAGACAGAATTCATAAATACTACAAGATTCTATACGATAGAACAATTAGAAATTGAATTAAAAATGTATATAAACTGGTATAACAATGAAAGATTACATGCAGGATTAAATTATCAAACACCAACCTCTTATAAACTTATGAATTCTGTCTAAGTTTTTGTTGACATACCATTTGTTACTATGGCTCCCCTTAGTTACAATTCCACCGACTTTTGTAACGATAAACCCCTACTCAAAATATCATTACCTTAATCCCGTACTCAATAGTTCAAAACGTTTATAAAAATTTGCTAACTATAATCTACTTTTTCATATTGCAATATATATAGTATAATAAATATTAATGATAATTTTAGAATAAAGAAGGTGTAAATATGACAGGTCAAACTAATTTATTTGATGATGTTATGGAACAAGATGAACGTTTTGTCATTGTTGTTCAAAGTATTTATGACACACATGCTCAACTCGTTAAGAAAACACTTAGAGAATATACAAGTTTAACTCGGGAACAGATGCAATCATTATTTAATCATCTTAAAGATTTATATTTAAATGAACCATTCGAAGAGAATCAAGCATTTTTTGATATTACTGTTTATACGAACCAAGACTATGCAGCGGACCAAATTTATGCGCATATTAAGAGAAAGAAATTCAGCCATGAATGGACGCATACAAGTAAATAAAGGAGTAATCACATGTCCCAAGTAAGTAAAGTTTTTCCTTTAGATAATGAACAGCAAGTTGAAGTAAAAGTTAAAGAAAATAGATTTGATTTTGAAATAGATGAAATGCTCGCAATTACACAAGAAGAACATTCAGAATTTCCATTTATACCTGTATCTCCTTGTTTAGGATATTCTAGAGGGTTATATCCAGAGCATCCTTTACTCGTTGGTTTATTGTTAGGATTCTTATACCATGAGTCTTTAACAGGCGAAACGGATGAACGCATTCAAACAATTGCTAAAGCTATTAATAGCAAAAATCGCAGTAAAATGATTCAAGCTTTAAATATGGTTGAATCGAATAAACTTGGTCACTATCCACCAACGAGATTTCTAGGTTTAAGTGAACGTGCTGTCAATTTAGGACAATCGATTTTTAGTTTATTTGATGATGATGTGATGTTCTTAGCTTCTACACGAGATAAGATTATTTCTCATCCACCATTATTAGACCATAGCGATATTGTTGACCCTCAAGAACGTTTATTTTTCTATACGAAAGATAAAGACTTCTTTGATAATGATGAACGTGTCGCAATCATTGATAATCATTTATTAAATGGTAATTCTGTACTAAATCTCATTAAAAAGATTTATGATAAATGTCCTGAAAGAGAAACATTTACTGTATTAACACCTATTGATTTAAGATCTCAAAGTGTTAGAGAAGCATTTTCAAGTTTGGAAAAATCTTTAAATATTAAAATCAATATCATTTCACTCATGTCATTTGATGTAGAAATCACAGATATTGAGAATGAAACGAAAGATTTAATTCAAAATGAACTACTAGATAATCAAAAACATGAGACGAAAGTTCAATATTACTCTTTAAGAAATGTCATCAATGATCATTTCATTGTAAAAGCTCAAAATATGCTGCGTGATGGTACGATTCACGATAATCCATACTTTATTTCAACAGGTAGATTTACTTTAAATGGTAAAGAACAACAAGTATCTGAAGACCTGTTTCAACGTATGGGAGAATTATTGAATGACTTTTTAGATGATTCACCTAAATTCGTCATTGGTATAGGAGAATTCATGTACGTTCCACTTCAAATTGCTCGTTATTTACCTGGTAAAGAAATACGTGTACAAGGTACAACACGCTTTAATTTCGATTCTAGTACATTAAGACATTCAAATAAAAAGATTAGTTTCATGTCGCCTTTAGAAAGAACAATCACACATTATTTATATAATTTAGAGATTGATCAATACGAACAAATCATCGTATTTGTTGAAAGACTAAGACACAAAACTGAAATAGATGATATTGTACAACAATTAAAAATACTTGGGGCAAAATCAATTCTCGTAATTGAAATGACTTCAATTGCATTTAATGAAGATCGTCACGAATAATAAAAAGCAACTCAAATCTTAAATTTCTTAAGGTTTGAGCTGCTTTATTTTTATGCTTTTAATATTTTTTCTAGCGCTGTTACGATACCATCATGGTCATGGTCGTCTGTAACGACATCTGCAATACCTTTAATCGTATCGTTCGCATTTCCCATAGCAACACCAACTGCTGCTCTTTCTAACATATCAGAATCATTTAAACTATCACCAAAAGCTATCACTTCTGAGAAATCCGCTTCAATTTGATCAAACAACCTTTGCAACGATTTCCCTTTAGATACTTCTCTATTCATAAACTCTAAAAAGTACGGTTTACTTATAGTTGACGATACATGGTCATTAAATTTGCCATTCAACGCCTGATTTGCGCTTGCAATGTTTTCCTCGAAATCGACACCCATAATTTTTGGAACGTCACCTGTTATAGCTTCTTTAATATCATTAACTTTATTCATTGGAAGTCCAGTCAATTCACTTTCAATGTTCATATAATCATGTGTTGTATCATGAATTATTTGGTCATTTAAATACGTTAAATAAAAGAAATGATGACTTCTACAATAATCAATAATATCGTGAGCATCTTTTTGACTAATTGTTTGATTAAATACGATACTTTGATCTTCTGCCTTGATAACAAAAGCACCATTATAACTTACGATATAGCCACCATAGCTTTTTAAATCAAGTGCTTCTGCATGTTTAATCATACCTGCAGTTGGGCGCCCTGAAGCGAGTATTAACTTCATGCCTTCTTTTTGTTTTTCCATTAAGTATTGATATGTCACTTCACTTATTTCATTCTTTGAAGTTAAAAGTGTATCATCCATATCCATTACGATGTATTTATATGTCATGTTTATCTCCTTAAATATAATAATGCTTATATTCTATCATACATAGAATATAAGCATCTCATTTTAATTATAAGTTTATAATTTTTTGGCTAATACCATATCGATTAATGGTTACCAATTCTGATTCGCAATCTTCAAATTCGTCTTGTAAGTCTCTCACAAGCTTACCACTCAATTCTTT
Source organism: Mammaliicoccus sp. L-M44 (assembly GCF_022386355.1). Classification (NCBI taxonomy): domain Bacteria; kingdom Bacillati; phylum Bacillota; class Bacilli; order Caryophanales; family Staphylococcaceae; genus Mammaliicoccus; species Mammaliicoccus sp. L-M44. The sequence goes on from NZ_JAJNIU010000012.1 coordinate 76,579, forward strand.
TTTGACAAGCGTTAATACAGTTGGACCAGCACCACTAATGACTGTCGCATACGCACCATGTTCTAAAGCTAATGCTTTAATATGTTCAAAATCAGGGATCAAATGTTGACGATAAGGTTCATGAAAACCATCTTTCATCATCATTTTTCCAGCTAATTCATAATTATGTTGAATCAACGCACTAATCATTGTATTGCTAATCGCACTATATTTAACGGCATCTTTTAAAGATAATGTTTCTGGTAATACTTTACGTGCTTTCTCTGTTGATAGCTCATAAGCTGGTATTGTAGCAATTACATCGACTTTTGGTATATCAATATATGAGACATCCGTATGTTTAGCTTCTGGATCATATACGCCTAAGACTAAACCTCCATAAATTGTTGGTGCAACATTATCTGGATGTCCTTCAATTTCAGTTGCAAGTTGTAGCAACTCATATTTAGACAGCTTTAAATTTGCAAAATAATTAGCAAGAAATAAACCTGTTACGAGCGCAGATGCTGAACTACCTAACCCTCTCGCAAGTGGAATATCGCTATACATTTTTAAATTTAATGCAGGCATTTCTTTAGAAAATTTCTCTGTAGCAGTTTGTGCAATTTTAGTAATATAATGGTCTTCATTATCAGGTAAACCTTGAAGATGAGGTCCAATATGCTCAAAATGCCATTTACCATCTTCGGAAAGATGTGCTTCTACTTCTAAATATTTATCTAGAGCCATTCCGATTGAGTCGAAACCAACCCCAAGGTTAGCAGTTGAGGCTGGTACTTTAAGCTTTAATTTCTTCATTGTAAAGCACGCTCAATATAATCAATAATTGCTTGTTCGTCATTTTCTAAAGGTGTAATTGGCGAATCAAGTAAATCGATCGCAGTATCAGGATCTTTCAATCCATTACCTGTTAAAATTGCGACAACAGTTTGATTTGGCTCTAATTTACCTTGTTCATGCAATTTCAACAAACCTGCAATTGAAGCGTTACTCGCTGGCTCACTGAAGACGCCCTCTTTACTTGTCATAAGTTTGTATGCTTTAAGGATTTCTTCATCTGTCACACTATCAATTAATCCGTTTGACTCATCACGTGCTGCTTCAGCTAATTTCCAACTTGCAGGATTTCCAATTCTAATTGCAGTCGCTACTGTCTCTGGATTTGTGACAACTTTACCTTGTACGATTGGAGACGCACCTTCCGCCTGGAAACCACACATAACAGGTAAACCTGATTGATTTAATTGATGATATTCTTTGAAACCTTTCCAATATGCTGTGATATTTCCAGCATTTCCTACTGGTATCGCAAATAAGTCTGGCGCTTTACCATCTAATTGTTCAACAATTTCAAACGCACCCGTCTTCTGACCTTCAATTCTATAAGGGTTTACAGAGTTTACAAGTGCTATTTCACCTTTTTCTGCTACTTTTTTAACGATATTTAATGCTTCATCAAAATTCCCTTTAATTGATACAATTTCAGCACCGTACATAACTGCTTGTGCTAATTTACCAAGTGCTATTTTACCTTCAGGAATAACAACAATAGCTTTTAAACCTGCTCTTGCAGCATAAGCGGCAGCTGAAGCTGATGTATTACCAGTAGAAGCACATATTACAATCTTTTTACCTTCTTCTTTCGCTTTTGCGACTGCCATTACCATACCTCTATCTTTAAAAGAACCTGTAGGGTTAAGACCTTCAAATTTAGCAAATAAATTAATGTTCAATTTATCTGATAAATAAGGTAAATGAATTAATGGTGTATTACCTTCATTTAAAGTCAGTTGAGGTGTTCCTTCGTTTACTGGTAAATATTCTTTATAATTATGAATTAATCCTTGCCATCTGCCCATATTACTTATCTCCTTCAATTGGATAATATTTCAAAATATTAATGCCATTTTCTTTTAATTGATCAACTGGTAATTCATCAATACCTCTGATGACAATACCATACGTATTTTCAGTACGTTGTTCTACTTTAACACTTCTATGAAATTCGATTGTCGCTTTAATGTCATCTCTTAAGACATCTTCATCTTTGTCACTTTCAACAATGATAAAATGACTATTTTTCAGTGGGAATTTAACCACTTCATCTTCAACAATTTCTTTCGTTCGTTCTGTTTTAAGTTCAAAGTGAGGCGGTAACGTATGTAAATCTGATTCAAATTGTAATGAAACGTTTAATAAATCAGATACAACAGCACTACCAGTAGCTAAACTACCTGCACCTTTACCGTAAAACATTGTGTCTCCAACAGCATCACCAATAACATATATAGCATTATATTCATCTTCTACATGTGCCATTTGATGACTGTTTGGTAATAATGTTGGTTTAACACTTGATATAACTCGGCCATTCTCATATTTACCTTGACCAATTAATTTAATTTTATAGCCTAATTTTTCTGCTACTTTAATGTCTTCTATTTCAACATCAGAAATACCAACTCTTTCAACATCATTTAACGAAATGACTCTATTAAATGATAAATAGCTCGTAATTACGACTTTACGAGCTGCGTCAATTCCTTCAACATCGTCAGTTGGATCCGCTTCTGCATATCCTAAATCTGTTGCAAGCTGTAATGCTTCATCATATGATTTTCCTTCACGCGTCATTTGACTAAGAATAAAGTTAGATGTGCCATTAAAGATACCCATAAATTGATTAATATTATTGGCATTTAAACCATTATTAATCGCATTCACAATCGGAATACCACCTGCTACACTCGCTTCATATTTAAGCGCAACTTTATTTTTCTCAGCTAAATCTTCTAAATCTCTTAAATGTACGGCTAATAAATCTTTATTTGCAGTAATAACGTGTATACCTTTAGAAAGAAATGCTTTCAACCATTCTACTGTTGGTTCGATACCACCCATTACTTCAACAACGATATCCAATTCATCGTCTTCTAAAATTTCGTTAATATTTTCAGTTAAATGATAGCTAGAAGTATTAATTGAACGTTTCTTGTTAACAGAACTCACAAGAATATGTTTAATATGTATAGATTTCCCAATCGTGTCTTCTATTTGCTTTTTATTTTCTTCAACAATCTTTACGACACCTGTTCCAACAGTGCCAAGACCTAATACTGCTACATTTAATACTTTCATTTCCTCACTCACCTTAAATATATTGTTCTTTTTAAAAATACAAATGTCTACTTGAAATAGACTCAAGTTTATTATAGTATAAATTCATTAAAGTTTTTTGTAAAGTTTGAATAATTAGAATTAATAGTAATATTATCATTATTTCTCGCTTTGTAAAGAGCTACAATTATATTACCCCCAGTAAAAGGACTGATAAAATGAAAGTTTCAAAATTTGGCGGAAGTTCCGTCGCTAACAGTGAGCAAATTAAAAAAGTCGTTAACATCATTAACTCTGATGATGAAAGAAAAATTGTAGTCGTATCTGCACCTGGAAAAAGATTTAAAGAAGACATCAAAACAACAGATTTGCTTATACGCTTATATGAAAAAGTCATTAATCAATTAGATTATTCAAACAAACTCAGCCAAATTGTTGGTCGCTATGAAGAAATTGTGACTGAATTGAACATGGATCGTTCTATTTTAGATGAAATTAAAAACCACTTATTAAATTTGATAAACGTGTATCATGATAAACCCGAACGCTTACTAGACGGTTTAAAAAGTTGTGGAGAAGATTTCAATGCGCAGCTTATCGCACAATATAATAGTCAATTAGGTTTCCCTACACGTTACTTATCGCCTAAAGATGCAGGCATCATCGTTACAGATGAACCAGGTAACGCAATGATATTAGAATCGTCATATGAGAAGATTTATAAATTACGTGAATATGATGAGAAATTAATCATTCCTGGATTCTTTGGTTATTCTGAAAATGGTGATATCGTGACTTTCCCAAGGGGTGGATCTGACATTACAGGTGCTATTTTAGCGAGAGGTATTAAAGCAAGCTTGTATGAGAACTTTACGGATGTGTCAGGTATCTTTAGAGCAAATCCAACAGTCGTATCTCAACCTGAAGTAATTCCAGAAATCACATATAGAGAAATGCGTGAATTATCATATGCCGGATTTGGCGTATTTCATGACGAGGCACTAGAGCCACTTTATAAAGATCGCATTCCAGTGGTCATCAAGAATACAAACAGACCAACTGATAAAGGAACATATATTGTGAGTGAACGTAACATCTCTAACTTATCTCATATCGTTTCTGGCGTAAGTTGTGATAAAGGTTTTACAATTATCAACGTCAAAAAGTACTTAATGAATAGAGAAGTTGGATTTACACGTAAAGTACTTAGTATCTTAGAAGAAGAAAACATTTCAATCGAACATATCCCATCTGGTATCGATAGCATTAGTATTATTATGAGAACGACTCAAATTAAAGGAAAAGAAGAAAGAGTTTTAAATAAAATACGCGAAAATATTCCTGTAGACGAGTTAACAATTGATTATGATTTAGCTATTTTAATGATTGTAGGAGAAGGCATGAATAAAGCAGTTGGAACAGCTGCTGGAGCAACTGCAGCACTTAGTAAGAGAAATGTTAACTTAAATATGATTAACCAAGGTTCATCTGAAATTTCTATGATGTTTGGTATTGATGAGCAATATTCTGATATAGCCGTTCAAGCGATTTATGACGAATACTTCGCAAATAAAACAACTCAACTCGCATAATAACAAAAAGAAGCCGACGATTTAATCGTTGGCTTCTTTTATGTATCTGATAAAATAATCTGATTGAGTTTATCTTTTCCAATTACTTTTCTAAGCATAAAGAATTGATAATAACTTAAATGTTGAATTAACTTTTGATATTTATAAATATCATCTTGTCTCAGCTCATGATATAGCTTATACATCATTTGAATTTCCGGTCGCAAATACTTCACATCATGTTCTAAACTATGAAAATATATTTTGTAATCTTCCACTTCTATATTGTGATCATGACTAAATTGCCATTTCTCATCTTTCGTTTCATATATATAAACTTTAAGAATTTTACATTCGCTCTTCTTATTATAAATATAATATTTCTTATAATCTCCAAGTTCTTCAACAGTAATTTCTTTTAGTTCATTCAATGGTGTCTCTACTACTATTTGATAATGGCGTTCTAAAAAGTAGTTTGCTAAATCAAGCTCTTCTTCTCTACTTACTGTTATGCTCATGATTTCCTTAGTGTGTGTATATTCGTTCAAAAATAAATCAATCGCACTTTGTCCACAAACAATATATTGAAATGGATAGTCAGACATTAACTGTTTTAGTTCATCTATAGATAAATATTGTTCGTTTCCTTCCAATATAGCTACCTCCTACGTAAGCGTTTTCACTCCTTTTCATTCTAACAGTTTTGTCATTATTATCCAATAGATAATTGTTTATTATTCTTTACGATTTAGTGAATCTTCTTTTGAAAATCCATTTGGATATCTATTTTGAAGTTTTTCAATATTTAACTGACCAATTTCATCCAGATCTACATCAAGAGCAGAAGCGCAACATGCGATATACCATAGTACATCTCCTAGTTCTTTCTTTAATGCTTCTTTATCCAATTCATGTCCATGAAATACGTATTTCTTAACAATATCTGCAACTTCTCCAGATTCTCCTGTTAATCCTAATGCGCCATTAATCAAGCTTTTATCTGGATCTTTTTTACATCAGACATTGTTCTTAATGCAAGATTTTGATACTCATTTAAATCCATTGTTTTACCCCTTTTTAATATGATCTTTTAATAATTGAATAACAGATTGTGTGCCATTATCTTCAAAACCTGCTTCACTTAATGCATCATATACTTCTTTAGCTTTTAATAATCCAGGCATATATAAGCCACTTTTTTCACTTTCTTCTATCGCAATTCTCATATCTTTAATGAAATGTTTAACATAAAATCCTGGAGCATAGTCTCCTTTGACCATTCTTGGTCCTAAATTGGATAATGACCAACTACCCGCTGCACCATGTTCAATAGAACTGAACACTTTATCAATATCTAATCCCGCTTCTTCAGCATATATAATGGATTCTGCTACTCCTAACATACCTGCAGCTATTGCAATTTGATTAGCAAGTTTCGTATGTTGACCATTGCCACTTTTACCTTGATAGACAACATTTTGTCCAATAACATTGAAAATATCTTCAACTTGATTAAATACTTCTTCGTCTCCACCGACCATAATCGTTAATGTCGCATTTTTAGCACCAACATCACCACCAGATACAGGTGCATCTAAACTGTAAATATTTTTAGTTTTTGCTTCATTATAAATCCTCTCAGCAAGAGCAGGACTTGAAGTCGTCATATCTATAATAGTTGTGCCTTCTTTAGCATGGTTTATAATGCCACTTTCATCTAAATAAATAGATTCGACATCTTTAGGATAACCAACGATAGATATAATCACATCACTTGATTTAGATAAATCTGCTATCGTGTCACACCAAGTCGCGCCAATTTCTACTAATTCATCCGTTTTAGATTTCGTTCTATTATAAACATTTACTTCATAGCCTTCATTAATTAAGTGTGTTGCCATAGATTTACCCATAACACCTGTACCTACAAAACCGATTGTTTTTTTAGTCATTTGAATTCCTCCTGCATATTCTAATCATATAAACATTATACAGATTTATCAGAAAAATCTAAACAAACTCACATAGTCTTTTAGATTAAATTAATGATTATAAAAATGGTATTTTTACTTTTTTAAATAGTGTTATTAAAGCGGAATAAAAAGTTTAAAAAAATTATAATAAATTTTGTTTGAGATTAATATTTAGTGGTATTGAATTATTGTTGATACATAAGTGTCAAACAAAAAAAGAAATGGGGTTTATATATGAAGAAATTTATAATCTTGTTACTATCTTCATTTTTATTCTTAGCAGCATGCGGTAACGATGATAGTGACGGCAGCAAAGATGATTCATCTGCAAATAAAGATTCTTCGAAATCTGATGATACATCTAAATCAAAAGATAGTGAGTCTGATAAAGATTCAGATAAAAAATCTGATGATAAATCTGACAGTAAATCAGACAGCAGTAAGGACTCTGATAGTAGTTCTGATGATGTCGCTTCAGGCGATTCTGCTAGTTCAAATTCAGATAGTAATAACTCCGATGATAACGGGTCTAGTGACTCTAATTCAAATGGCACTAATGGCTCAGATGATAGTAGTGGCACAGATGGTAATAGTTCTTCAAACTCTGACTCAAGCAATTCAAATGCTAATAGTGACGATAACGCAAATAACAATAACTCAGCTAATTCTGATGGATCAAACAATGGTGCTAATAGCAACGCTGACCAAAATAGCAATGGCGCTTCAAATGCTGATAATTCAGAAGCTAATGACGCTAATAACGCAGCTAGCAATCATGCTAACAATGCTGCAAGTAATAGTCAGTCGAATTCAGCACTTGGTGCAGAACAAGCTCAACAAATTTACAATGAAACTGGACAAAATCCTTACTTAAATTCTATTAATGCAGATTGGAGACAAAAATATGAAGGCGGATTAACAAATCCTGAAAAAGCTTCATTAACTGCATTAGAAAAAGGAACATACAATGGTCCTGAACAACCTGTACTATTCTATAATGCATTAGTTCAAATACAACAACAATATGCACAATAATAAAAAAAGCGTGGGATTTAAATCAAATGATTTTATATCCACACGCTTTTTTTAATTCAACATATATTGTTTAATTTGTTCTATAAAATAATCTTTCATTTCATTAATAATCCACTCATCCGGCATGCCATCTATTGTCGTCTTCCAATTTGTATGAATTTCTAATGAACGATGTGGACATTCAGTATCACTAAACTCCAAATGTAATCGAACCGTATCTCGATTAGGTGTTAAATTATAATCAATCATATCTGAAGCGATTGCTCTTAACGTTTCTTGCTCATTTAATAAAAATTCTTCATCTGTACTCGAGAGAGATTCTAATACTTCATACCCTAAATATTGTTCATTACCTATAGGGTTAGCGGTATGCCAGGCAATACGCTCAGTATCAATCGCTTGCCATTGGTGATTTCTATCGATGTAATAATGCGCGATACCTTGTACATATCTTTCTTCAGGTGCGTTTATTAATACTTCACGCCATTCATTAGCATTTAATTCACTTGCATCGTTATGGATCACAACACCTAGTAAAGGTTGCTTTCTTTTTTCCATTTCATAATGGATATAATCATTTTGTGAAGCGATAATAATCCTCCCCTTTTCAATGCTTTTATTTATTTTAACACATTAAAATATTTTATTTAAAATTGTTTATCAATCGTCATACATGGTATTGTAATAAAAGGTACAATACAGGAGGTATCACGATTATGACACAACATTTTCATAGAGGGATTTTATTTTACCACGAAGCTGCTGGGCAAGGTAATATATACAAAGAACTCGGACAAGTTACAGAAAATTTAACACAGCTTTGTGATGAATTAACAATAAAATTAAGTAAAGAAGAAGGACAAATTCGTTCTTATTGTAAAACATTAGCTGCCAATACAAATGAACATGCTTATAATGTTATTTTTATACTGGGCGGCGATGGAACATTAAACGAATTAATAAATGGTGTCGTAGAAAACAATCTCCAAATACCAATAGGCGTCTTACCTGGTGGAACATTCAATGATTTCACGAAGACTATAAATATATCTCAAAAACCAATGCAAGCTTCTCAAGATTTATTAGCGAGTCAAATTAAGTCATTTGATGTAATAGATGTCAATGGTACATATGCCCTTAACTTTGCGGGTATTGGATTGATGGTACAAAACGCTGAAAATGTTGAATCCAATCAAAAAGAATTATTAGGTAAATTCAGTTATATTTTTTCTACAATCAAAACGGTAGCTAACCCAGAAATTTATAAATATGAATTAACAGCTGATAACGAAACTTATTCAGGTGAAAGTTCAATGATTTTGATTGCGAATGGCCAACATGTAGGTGGTAGTAGAATTCCTTTAGAAGATTTATCACCTAATGACGGGAAAATGAATATATTTATTTTCGACAAACAAAATTTCAGTATCATCAATGACTTCTTTAAAGTAAAAGATAGCATGAATTGGAATGAGATTAGTGATAGTATCCAACATATATCATGTGAATCAGCAACGTTATCTACTGATCCATCAGCCAAATTAGATATAGATGGTGAAATTCTGTTCGAAACACCTGTTGAAATAAAAATTTTACGTGACCAAGTTAAATTGCTATATGTAGATTTGAATAATGGATAAATAAAATAGACTGAGACATTACATTATGTACCAGTCTCTTTTATTTGGAAAAATCAATGTAAACATGATGTTCTATGTTGCTTGTTTGGGGAGTCTTGCAATATTCAGCCTCCCAACATTGCTTGTCACGCCTCACTTGCAATATTCATCACTTCCTATTTTTAAAATATGAAAAGAGTCTAGAACATTTCTGTTCCAGACTCTTTTTTCGAAAAATTATTTATTATGATATCTAGGGTTTTAAAAACTTAATAAAAGCATGTCACAACATACTATGCTTGAATATTACCATGTTCATCAGATGGTCTAAACAATGCGAATATAGCACTGAAGAATGCGATAACATGTGGAATCCCTGTCCAACAGAATGCTAAGTGTAATAGTCCAACAACTGGTTTTTGTGCATAAAATTTATGAACGCCAAAGTTTCCTAATAACACAGCTAATGCGATATAAATCCATTTATTTACGAGCATAATATCCCTCCTTCAACTATAAATATCATTATAGTCTCTATATACATATATTACCCAAATATAAACGAACAAAATCAGAGATAGTATGACAATTTTGTCACTTATCAATAAATCAAAACCACCCGTTTAACGGGTGGTTTGTTCTGCGGCTATAAGCCTCTATTACTGACCAGCCCTAAAAGGGCACTGAGAAGATCA